>JAFDBU010000241.1 GCA_019313095.1 Deltaproteobacteria bacterium
ATAAAATTTAAAAAAACTATACCATAGGTTATAGCAGGGTCTTCCAGGGTAGAACCGTTGGCATAGGTTATAGGTTCCATAAGCAGCCGGTGGACGTCATCGCGCTCGGGAAAAAATTTTTCAAAGAGCTCACGGGTTGACATGCTCTGGTCGTCGTAGAAATTCATGGAGGCAACTGTGTTAAAAAAATCATTTATAGTTGCCTGCGAGATTTTGAAATCATTTATAAGGATAGAGGTAAAATCCTGCCGGTCAAATGTCGTGGTAAGGGAAAACTGGGGATTATCAAAAACGATGTTTTTGAGCTGGACAATGGATTCCATGATCTCACGGTTCCAGTATTTACGGCAGGTTTTCACCATGCCGTGGGGGAAACCGTGCAGCGAAACATCAAATATGTGTCCCTTGCGTTTAAACCATGTGGCCAGGCCGCCAAGCTGATGGTGATGCTCAAGCAGAAGGACGGTGTGACCGCTTCTGGCAAGACGGTTTGCAGAAGTAAGACCGCCAAGACCTGAGCCGATTACCACAACGTTGTAGCGCTCATTTGCTCCCTTAATTGATTTATGCAGCATATCGAATTAATGAAATATATATAAAGGTACGATTACATCTTGTTGAAGATGTGCTGGTTGACCATGGTAACACCGCTGAGCAGGGCGCCAACTATTCCCAAATATCCCTGATCGGTTCCGGCTATATACAGGTTCGCAAAGTATGTCCTGCCGTCCTTTATTTTTTCTGAACTTCCGTAAACCGCGCCCTGTGTCCGGGAAGTAAACCGTTCAATAGTCACAGGTGTAAAAGAGTCTTCATATACAATGTTTTCACTACAATTCCCAATAATTTTGCCGAGAACTTTCCTGGAGCGTTCAGTCCAGTCTGTTTTCATGGCTGGATAACGTGATGTGTCTGCATCTTGGTAAGCATGCAGCCATTTTTCATAATTGGCAAGATGAGTGACCCGCATCTGAATGGTATCGCCTTGCCGGTTTCTCTCAAAGTTGTCGGGAAAACAGATGACGCCGCTGTTGAGATCTACGGCATCATCAGGACGTCTGTATGAGAATTTCTCCGACAGGTTATAAAATATGATAGTACGGTCTTCCGGAAGATGATTGCGGGCCGATTTGTTAAAAAGGTAGATCGATTCCAGGAAACTTAAGCGGCCGGAAGTTTTGTCCTCGGGCAACTCTGAGAAAGCAGCTGCTGCTTCTGGAACTGAGAACAGTCTTTTTGTTTCCGGGAATCCTGCCGTTGATATAAGATCATCACAGCTGATCACTTCACCTGCATCAGTCCGAATCCCTGAGATTCTGTTATTTTCTGTAATAATTTCCTTAACACAGGAAGAAAATTCTATTTCGCCGCCAAAATCCTGATATTGCTGCAGGAGAAGACCAAGCAGATCCTTGATCGTTCCTTCTGGTCTGAAGAACCCCTCCTGGAATATGGAGCGAAAGAGAATGACAAACTGGCTGAGGTCCATATCATCCTCATCGCTGCCGCCATAAAACATTAAAGGGCAGAAAATCATTTCCAGAAGCAGCCGGTCTTGCAGAAAGGTTGCAACAAATGTTCGTGCCGAGACTTTGGGGCGCGGGGCGAAAGCATCGTATGCATCAATTTCTGTAAGCATTTGTGCAAACTGCTTGACTGAACCGGGAAAACGTTTTGCAATCTGCAACTGCAGCATACTGAAGTCATTTGAAAAACAGAGGTTTGCTCTCCCCGGGAAGAGAATTTCAGAAGTTTTCTGTTGCCGAAGTTTTAAGGTGCGTCGTGGAATTTTTAGCTGCCGCAGTAAGCGGTTCAGGGGTGCATGCTTATCTTCAGGCGAAGCATAGTTGGTAATGGCATGCAGGCCGGTTTCAAGCAGTCTGCCCTTCCGATAATAATAGGAGTTGAGACCACCTGCTTTAGAGTGTTTTTCCAGGATGAGTACTTTCTGACCAAAACGGGCGAAACGTATACCGGCGGCCAATCCTGACAGACCGCCGCCAATGATCAATAGGGGATATTTTCTCACCGTGCATTATTAAGCGGCTTTCAGGCGGGGTATAAGATAATTGACGCAACTGTCCAGGGTGGCGAGTTGGGGATAGTCCGCCTCCGGGATCTGAATCTGGTATCGTTTGCGGAGTTCCATGACGATGTCAAGAAAATCCATGGAATCAAGGTCCAACTGATCCCGTAATGCATCGGCGGGGTTCAGGTTCTCAAGGTCAGCTTCGTCATCTATATCCTGGATTATCTCCAGGAGCACTTTTTTAATTTCATCGATTGTCATTAATTATCTCCTTAAGAATCAAATAATATATATGAATAACTTTATTCTTTCAATTGAATCTTGATTAAATCTTAAAAAGTTCCTCAGTCGGCAACAGGGCCTAATAATATCAATGTGTTAAGTGAGCATTACCTTTACGCATCGTGCTTTTTGCAATGCCGACAATCTTAAGTAAAATCTTAATTTTAACCGTTTCACCTGATTTATCTATCAG
>JAFDBU010000242.1 GCA_019313095.1 Deltaproteobacteria bacterium
ACGGCATTGCCGGCAAAATTGATCAGCACGCCCCGCTCAAAAAGCTTCTGCACAATGGCTTGCTCCTGTTCAATCCCGGCATCAGTCAGCACCAGTCCTTGCAGCAAACCAAGTCCGCGCTGGCCTGTGGCGAACTGAGGGTACTTTGCAGCAAGATCGGTCACCTTTTCAGCAAGATACTCTCCCTTACTCCGCACCCCGGCAAGAAAACCTTCTGCCAGCATGACATTGACAGTGGCCACGGCAGCGGCCGCCGCAACAGGGTTACCTCCAAAAGTCGAGGCGTGGGACCCGACCGTAAAAGATGCGCCGATTTTATCGGTAGTCAGCATCGCTCCGATGGGTAAACCGTTGGCCAAAGCCTTGGCCGAGGTGAGAATATCAGGCACTACTCCCAGTTGTTCGTAGGCAAACAGGGTGCCCGTCCTGCCTATACCTGTCTGGACCTCGTCAAAGATAAGCAGCAGTCCTTTGTCGTCACAGAGCTGCCGGATTTTTACCAGGTACTCATTCTGCAGCGGCCGCACCCCACTTTCACCCTGCAGGGGCTCGCAAAGGATTGCACAGGTCTGAGGGGAGATCCGCTTTTCAAGGGCAGTGACATCACCGAATTCAGCATGCAGAAAACCTGCAGGGAGGGGCTCAAAACCTTCATGAAATCTGGTCTGACCGGTGGCGGCAACCGTGGCCAGGGTCCGTCCATGGAAGGAGCCGGCCAGGGAAATGATCTCAAACCGCCCCTCACCGCTGTATTTACGGGCCAGTTTTATCGCCGCTTCATTGGCTTCTGCCCCGCTGTTCCCGAAGAAGACCCGGTCGGCAAAGGAATGGGCGACCAGGAGCTCGGCCAGCTCTGTCTGGGGTTGGGTATGAAAAAGATTTGAGACATGGACCAGTTTAGCGGCCTGTTCACAGATCGCCCTGGTAACTTCAGGATGACAATGCCCCAGGCTGCAGACAGCTATCCCGGCCAGAAAATCAAGGAACTTCCTGCCGTCAGCATCCTCAAGCATGCATCCTTCGCCTTTTACCAGAACGGTCGGGAACCTGCTGTATGTCTTGATAAACACTTTATCGCTCCTTTCTATCCAGCTGCTGTTGCCCGCGTTCATAGCACAATCTCCGTACCAACTCCCTCATGAGTGAACATCTCCAACAGCATGGCATGCTCCACCCGGCCGTCAATAATATGGGCCTTGGCAACCCCCGCTGCAAGTGCTGCCTGGCAGCATTTGACCTTGGGAATCATACCGCCTGCAATGGCACCTGATGCCAGAAGCTTATCCGTTTCCTCGCTGCTTAGTGACGGCACCAGCCTTGAATCCTTGTCAAGTACTCCTTCAATATCCGTAAGCAGTATTAGTTTCGCGGCCTTAAGATGACCTGCAACTGCCCCTGCCACCAGGTCCGCATTAATGTTGTACGAAAAATTATCCTCACCCACACCCACAGGTGCAATGACAGGTATAAAATCCTGCACCTCAATGGTCTGAAGAATATCAGGGTTGACCTGCGTCACCTCCCCGACCCGACCAAGATCAATCAGCTCGGGCGGGGCATTTGTAGCCTGGCTTTTATGGACCTTCATCTTTTTGGCCCGAATCAGATCACCGTCGCGGCCGGAGAGCCCTACCGCCTTGCCTCCGTGATGGTTTATCAGCCCGACAATTTCCTTGTTGACCTTGCCGACCAGAACCATTTCCACGACATCCATGGTTTCGGTGTCAGTAACCCGCATACCTTCGACATAGCTGGGCTTTATCTGCATCTTGTCAAGGACCCTGTTGATCTGTGGGCCGCCCCCATGAACGATCACCGGATTAATACCGATATATTTCATCAGGATGATATCCAAGGCGAAGCTTTTCTTCAATTCCTCTTCCACCATGGCATGACCACCGTATTTTATCACCACGGTTTTGTTGTAGAATTCCCTGATATAGGGCAGTGACTCTATTAAAATTTTTGCTTTCTCAATGGATTCTTTCATTGTACTCACCGTTAAATCCCGAACAGCTACAGTTTGAATGAGCGTATCTGCAGCTCATTGCTCTCGCTGCATAATCTGTGCCCCATGACTCAGGAATGCTGCGGGCCAAGATCGTGACACCGCACGCCAGATAAACGCAGACCTCAGTCGCTGAATATTTACGCGCATTCCGTGTTCAATATCAGTTGACCATCTTAATTATTCACAACTTTTATGTAAAGGCATGTTTACTGTCAAGCTTGTTTGGTGACACTTTACAATCTCTTCAACAAAAAGTATGTTCTGGCCTGTAATGTTTGATAGATCGGGAAAATGCTATTTATAAGAATTTTAAAATCAAATTATCAGGTATAGCAATATGCGGGGATTAATTGTTGTTATAAGCTTCATGCTTACTTTATGCTGGACATCCTGGTCCTGGAGCCAGCAGAATGGTGAAACACCGGCACCCATCCAGATAGAAGCCGACCGGATGGAATCATCCAGGGAGAGTAGCGCTGTGTTGTTTTTCGGTAATGTCAGAGCCAGCCAAGAAAACCTCATTATCCAGGCGGACGAAATGACAGTGCTCTACGACAGGGCTGAGGTCCAGCAGGATGTCTCAGCCGGGGCTGCAGCTGATTTAAGCCGTGAAATTGATAAAATAACGGCAAAGGGGAATGTAAAAATCAATCAGGGGGATTGGTCGGCTACCGGGGATACTATGGATTTCAATGCCACTGATAGAATTGTTATTCTCGCCGGGAATGCTTCGGCTACGCAGGAACAGAACATGGTCAGCGGCGAAAAAATTGTCCTTTACCTTAATGAAGGGAAAAGCATCGTTGAGAGCAGTTCGCAGGAAGGTGAACGGGTGAAAGCATTTATCTATCCCTCTTCACAGAAAAAAGAAAACCAAGAGACCCCATAGGATTATTTCAAATTCCCTGGAGACAGCATGGCACTTTTAGAAGCCCGGGATATTGTAAAACAA
>JAFDBU010000243.1 GCA_019313095.1 Deltaproteobacteria bacterium
AAAAGCGGTCCACCTGAGTTGCCGGGGTTGATTGAAGCGTCAGTCTGGATAAAATTACCATATGACTGGTTGTTGATTGCTCTTCCCTTGGCACTGATAATACCCGAGGTAACAGTTTGCTGCAGGCCAAACGGGTTGCCGATAGCGAGGACCCATTCTCCGACTCTCAGTTTTTCCGAATCCCCGAAGGTGACATACTGTAGGTCTGACTTAGGTTCAATTTTAATCAGGGCAAGATCACTTTTAGGATCACGTCCCACAATGGTCGCTTCGTGTTCCTCAAAGGAATAAAGCGTGACATTTATTTTATCTGCGTTTTCGACCACATGGTTATTGGTCAGGATGTAGCCATCCGGAGTAACAATAACCCCCGATCCCAGACTTGTTCTTTTCATCTCACGTTTCGGGGATTGCTCCGGGCTTTCCGGCATGCCGAAAAAACGTTTGAAAGGTTCCGGTATTTCCATTTCGTCCGGGAAAAAGAACTGGTGGGGTGTGGATGAAACCTCGATAGTCTGGGTCGTGTTAATATTAACAACTGTTGGGCTTAATTTTTCCGCCAGGTCAGCAAAGTCAGGCGGCGTACCCCCACTTGCAGTGCGGGTTGAAAAAGTCATCAGGGCCAGGCTCACAAGGATGAAAGTTGTTACAAGTAGTGAACGCTTTTTTGAATGTAGTGCATGAACCATTGTCGGTCTCCTTAAAGAGGTTTGCAGCTTTTGGTGAAAAGAAAAATATAACAATGATAATAGGTCTGTACTCAAAATTAATTACAAATAATGATAAACATTTTGTGCTTAAAGGCAAGAAGACAAATTAACGTTAATTGATTTTTTAGAAAAATTTTGGGGTTTGCTTATTCTTAAAAAAAATTGAAAGGTAATTTCTCTTCTGGCATTTGCTGACAGGCTCTAAACATATCAGCTGAAGTTTGGAAGTGTTCAACTTGCCAGACGGTTGTATTAGTTGTTATCGGGAGATGTTGAGAAGTTTAAATTGTTACATCTACTGGGAATAATAGTTTTAAGGGATGCATAACTTTGTTTTTTTATTTAAAATAGCATACTTTTTTTAGTTTATTCCCTCCAGGAAGCATTGGTGTCAAGTGGCGAAAAAAGATAAGAGGCCAAGAGCCAGATCAGAACGATTTCTTTTTTACAGCATAGCTTTGGGGGTCTGCTGGACCTTTACCGTCATAGTCTCCCTTGTCTGGAACCTTCACCTCCAACGTGAAGAAACCCGGAAGGTAGCTCTCAATGTGGCCCGGGCCCATCTTTTCAGTGATAACCGCTATCGCCGCTGGAATGCCCTGCAAGCCGGCGTTTATGTTTCCGCCACCGATGAGTCGGCGCGCGATGCCTTTCCTTTTGAAGTTGAGGAGAAGGAAATTATAACACATTCAGGACGTAAATTGGTTTTGACCGATCATGCTTCTATGATGGAGCAGGTATATAATCTCTCGGGTCCGGCAGAGAATATACAGGGAGAGTTAAAAAGCCTCGACCCCCTGAGCAGAAAGGGGGTGGCGGATGAATGGCAGAAGGAGGCCCTGAGATCCCTGGAAAGCGGTATGGAAGAAGTCGGCGAGCTTGTTGAGCGCAACTCGGAACAGTTTATTTATCTCATGCGCCCTTTTGTTATAGAAAAGCCCTGCCTGAAGTGTCACGAACAGCGAGGTTATAAAGTAGGAGATATTCGTGGGGGGATAACGGTAAAGATTCCTCTGGCCCAATTCGGTATCAGCAATCGAGAGCAGGTTAAAATGCTGTGGTGGGGACACCTGCTGTGGTGGCTTCTGGGCGTTGCGGGAATAACCATAAGTTTTCTCGGTATGCGAAGCAGAACCTATGAACGGGTAAGAGCAGAGACCGCCCTGGAAAAATTGAGACGGCAGCAGGAACAGATCCTTTTAGCAGCCGGAGAGGGCATTTTCGGCATTGATAACAACGGTAAGACGACTTTTGTTAATCCCGCTGCTGCAAAGTTGCTTGGTTGGAAACCGGAAGAATTGATCGGCAGCAGCCTGCATGAAGCTATTCACCATACAAAACCTGACGGTTCGCTCTACCCGGAAATGGAATGCCCAATTTTAGCTGTAATGCAGGATGGTCGTATCCACCAGGGAACAGATGAATGGTACATTTGCAAAGACGGTACCCTTTTACCGGTGGACTTCATAAGTGCTCCTTTAATTGAAAAAGGAAAGACTATCGGTGCGGTGGTAACCTTTGCTGACGTCTCAAAGCGTAAAAAGGCCGAAGGAGACAGGGCCAAGGCGCAGCTGTATTTGCAGAATATTATAAATGCCATGCCGTCAACACTGATAGGGGTTGACATGCAGGGAAGGGTCACGCTGTGGAACAATGAAGCAGCAAAAGTGTCAGGTTTCGAACCGGAGCAGGCTTACGGCAGGAAACTGGAAGAAGTCTGCCCAATACCAATTGAAAGGATAACCGAGGTTAACGAAGCTGTAGAGCTCCAGAATGTTAGTAAGTTGGAGTCGGTTTACTGCAAAACCGATCAAGAAGAGGGGCGATATAAGGATATCATTATATATCCTTTGAATCTTGTGGATTATAGAGGGGCGGTAATCAGGATTGATGATGTCACAGAAAGGGTGATGATGGAAGACAGGCTTGTCCAGTCGGAAAAGATCACATCTGTTGTCGGACTTGTAGAAGGAATGGCCCATGAGATTAATAATCCTCTTGGTGGTATTATTCAGGGGGCCCAGAATGTTACCCGGCGTCTATCGGCCGATCTCCCCAAAAATGTTGCGGTGGCAAGGGAATACGATGTTGATCTTGTCAAAGTCCAGGCATATATGGCCCAACGCCAGATACCCAAATTTCTTAACGGAATAAGAAGTGCGGGGAAAAAGGCCGCAGACATAGTTTCATATATGCTGCAGTTCAGCCAGGTTCATCAGGCACCCAAGGAGTTAAGGGAAATCGGGAAACTGCTTGACAGTCTTCTTGATACAATTATTGCGGATGAGGAATACAGGAGAAAGTACAAATTTGATAAAATTGAATTTGTTAAGGAATACGATTCTAATCTGCCTAAAGTGCCATGTATCTCTTCAGAGATTGAACAGGTGATTCGTAATATAACACGTAATGCGGCCCAGGCCATTTTTGACCAGGAAAATCCACCTCCGGAACCAAAAATTATCATGCGAACCCGGTTTGAAGCTGAAAAAAATATGGTCTCTATTGAGGTGGAAGACAATGGCCCCGGCATGGATGAAATGGTGTTGCGGCGAATATTTGAACCTTTTTTTACGACAAAACCGCCAGGGGAAGGTATCGGCCTCGGACTTGCTGTCAGCTACTTCCTTATAACCGTTGCCCATCAGGGTATGCTGGATGTCAAGTCTGTACCCGG
>JAFDBU010000244.1 GCA_019313095.1 Deltaproteobacteria bacterium
ATGGGATAAGAGTTCCCTGGAAATGAGACTTCAGGGAATTTTTAGGTATGATACTTGAAAGAAAGACTGACTTTTGCCCTGTAGGCTACTACCTTGTTGTCCTCGATGCGCATATCGAGAGTCTTTATTTCAGCTACCCGTAAATCTTTCAGGCTTTTAGCTGCTGTTTCCACAGCATTTTTTGCTGCCTCTTCCCAGGATTTCTCACTCGTGCCGACCAATTCGATCATCTTGTAGACACTTCCGGACATGTTGCACCTCCTTTATTAATTTTTACCGGTCCAGGACAGTTTACTGTCCCCATTTTTCCAATTAAAATTAAAGCAGGTTGACGATCACCCGTCCTGTATGGCGTCCCTGCAGCATACGCTCAATATGAGTGGGAAGCTCCTGCAGCCCGCACTCGGTAACCAGAGATTCAAGGTTTTCTATACGCCAATCTCCGGCGATTTTTTGCCATATTTTTTTCCTGATATGTATCGGGCACTGTGCTGAATCTATACCCAACAATGAAACACCGCGCAATATAAATGGATATACAGAAAGCGGCAGATCAGGTGAAGCCACATTGCCGCAGCATGTGACAGCACCACCGTAAACAGTTGATTTTATTGCAGTGGCAAGGATTTCACCGCCTACGGTATCGACTGCACCGGCCCACTTTTCTTTCAGTAAAAATTTTCCTGAATAATCAGCGGCCTGCTGCCGTGTGATAATTTCCTCTGCTCCCAGCTGTGTCAGAAATTCTGCAGCTTGCGGTTTGCCGCTTACAGCAGTTAATTTATAACCCAGATGTTTCAGCAACGCGACAGCAATGGAACCGACACCTCCGGTGGCGCCCGTAACAAGAATTTTACCTTTTCCCGGGACTACGGGAAAGTCTAACAGCCGTTTTACTGACTGTGCTGCTGTAAAACCGGCAGTGCCATAGATCATGCTGTCACGTAAACCAAGGTCCTGTGGACAGGGGAGAGCCCATTCTGCTGGGATACGGATAAACTGGCCGAAACCTCCTGCAGTGTTCATGCCGATGTCAAAACCGCACGCTAAAACCTGATCTCCCAGCCTGAATAAAGGGTTGCTGCTCTCTGCTACAACACCTGCAGCGTCAATACCCGGCACATGAGGGTAATGCCTGGTGACGCCGCGATTACCGGACGCAGACAGGGCATCTTTATAATTGAGTGATGAATAATGAACCCTGATCAGCAGATCACCCTCAGGCAGGTCACTGATATCCTTGGATTGAACCTTTATTGAGAAGTTGTTTTTATCGGTTTCTGAAACAACCAGCGCATCGTAAGAACTATTGGGCATGATATTTACCTGTAGATTGTTTTAAAGAATAAAAATCATAATTACAGAAAAAGTAAACCAAAAACCTGTATTACGTCTCCTGGAAAAGATTCATATTATTCTGCAGGTGTCGGATCAGCTTCCGATGTCCGGCTGGAAAGGCATATTTCGATAATTCAGCCGGTTTTATCCAGCGGTATTCCTGTGCGGTATGGAGCACGGGTTCTTGCCTGCCATTATTCGGCAAGCTGCAGAAGTAACAGTGCAGGGTGACCCGGTAAATGGTATAGCTGTGCTGAACCGTTGTTATCTTGATAAGGTCACTGACGGCAAGCTGCGTTTCTTCCAGATATTCCCGTACCAATGCCATTTCAGGTGTTTCTCCGGGCTCGAGGCGACCGCCTGGAAATTCCCAGAGATTGGCCCAGACGCCATTTGCCTTCCGTTTCTGAATGAGGATCCTGCCCTGACGCTGCAGAATTCCAGTAGCCATCTCTATGAAAATAGTTTTGACAGGTTCCTGCAGAATCGGCCTTTCTCCGGTCAGGCCAAGGCTGAAAGCTCGGCAGTTTTTTGAAATTGGGCAAATTTTACAGCGTGGATTTTTGGCAATGCATACGAGGGCACCGAGTTCCATCATCGCCTGATTGAACAGGCGGGCTTTGCCATGTGGCAGTAGTTCGCCAGCCTTCTGCCAGATAAAGGCCTGGGTCTCTTTCTCTTTCACCGGTTTTTTCAGGTTGAACAACCTGGCAAAGATCCGTTCAATATTTGCATCAACCAGAGGGTAATCGCTGTTAAAGGCAATACTCATAATTGCTGCGGCCGTATATTTACCAATGCCCGGCAGGCTGAGTAGAAGATCATAGTCTGCAGGCAGTAAACCGTTAAACTTGTCCTGCAGAACCCTGGCGCTTTTCATTATATTTCTGGCTCTGGCATAATATCCGAGGCCTTCCCAGAGTTTCAGCACCTCTTCTTCAGAGGCTACGGCAATGCTTTCGATATCAGAGAAACGTCTCATCCAGCTGTTAAAATAATCAACAGCCCGATCCATCTGGGTCTGCTGCAGCATGATCTCCGAGATCCAGACCTGGTAAGGATCATATGTTTTTCTCCAGGGCAGGTCCCGGCCGTTTTTTTGAAACCAGGCAAGAATGCGGTTTTGAAGGTCAGTCATTGGCAGAAACAATAAGGATGCGAAGTTTTCTGTATCTCGTTGCAGGATAACAGAATAAACATGGTCTTTTCGACTGTCAGGTGATATGGAGCTGTCCATCCGGCATGGCCGGGTAATCCGGGCCTCCGGTATATTTGCCGGAGGCTTCAGCAGGTCTTGTCGTATTGAGAACTATTGCCTTCCACCCTACAAATACTAACATGTAGAGTAGCCGCAGCTAACGCACTGGCTG
>JAFDBU010000245.1 GCA_019313095.1 Deltaproteobacteria bacterium
ATTTATCCGTATCAGGAAGAAAACCGTCCGAGCCGGAGATAATTTACGTCCGGCCGATATAAAAAATGCCGCCCGGCGGGATTTGTGTGCCGCAGACCTGGCAGCATAATTTTTTTATATCAAATTTCATCCTTTTTCGTCCCAAGCCGATTGTATTGTGAAATAGTTCTGTTCCATGTTTTTCAATAATGGGTCTATCTAAAGTCATCCCTTAAATTTCCGCCAATAAAAAGGGCCCGCACAGAATATGCTCGGGCCCTGATACAGTTTGGGATTAGAAGGATAATAAACTATTCACTCAGTGATATATCGACCGAAGGCCGCATAGTGGCACAGACTGCCAGGGCTTCATGCACCTTGTGTGATTTAAAGGCTGCGATGAGTTCCGCATCAACAGGCCTGTCGGCATCATAATCCACAAAGGCCTGCTGGACAATGTTGTAGTCAAACCGCGGAGCCCACTTTCTGGAGCCAAGCCTTGCGGTTGTTGAACAATTATCTACCATAAAGGCAACACCTTTGAAATGCATATATGGATTAAGGGAATCCACGGCCTCGATCACGGACTCATTGGCCACTTCACTCAGGCAGTGCCCCTTTTCGATCAACAGGTCAATCTGGGCCATCATGGTCGCGCAGTAAAGACCAGCGGTAAAGGGATTGATTTTCGGCATTGCAGGTGTACGCCTGCTTCTGACCTCTTCCCCGACCTGCCACATACGGGTACCGTCAATCTTGCCCATGGGGAACCGATCAAATCTGTTGCCTGCCATATACACAGAACGGATCTCGTTGCCGCTCGAAACTTCATCATATATCTCAAGCAGGATTTCAAAGGCAGGCTTGTAGGCGTGGGAATAAATCTTTTCAAAAACTGCCTTGCCCTCTGCATCGAGCTGGTCATACACTGCCAGAATACCGTCATGCGAAATTGTCCGGCTCAGAGGGCCTGTAACATTTTCCACCGAATCGATAAACGCCCGCTCTTCATTCATGCCTTCCTGCATGACAAAGCGGCGGTAGAGTGCTTCGACGATGCCGTGAACTGCTCCAAGCAGGATGCCGCGCTCACCGAAAATGTCCGAGCGGTATTCATTACCCAGGGTGGTCATAAAGACATAGGGAGCGCCAACGGCAACTGCCCAACCCAAGGCATGGTCCGTGGCCCTGCCGTCTATATCCTGTTCTACGGCAAAGCTTGTATTGATGCCGGCTCCGTTGATCTCCTTGCCCTGGACATACAGCCTGCGTACGGACGGGCCCATGCCCTTGGGGCAGACACCGACCACATTGATGTTTTTCGGGAAATATTTACCAATGCTTTCCAGATGTCCTAAAAGAAAACCATGGGACAGTCCCAGCGTGGCACCGTCCTTCATGGTGGCAAAAACCTTTTCATAGTGGTCGATCTGGGCTGCATCGGAGATCAGGAGTAACACCATATCGGACTCGGCAACCACCTCGTACATCTCGCCAAGGGTATTGCTCTCTTCGGCAAACCCTGCCTCCCTGGCAAGAACCATGGAAGAACTGCCAGGCCTGAGACCGATCTTCACCCTGATGTCGGTACCCTCGAGAGAATCGCGTAGGTTCTGCGCCTGGGCCGGTCCCTGGGAACCCCAACCGATCACGCCTATCTGTTTGATTCCTGCGAAAGCTTTAGGCAGCAATGGGAATTTATCCCGGCCGCCGCGAACGATCATCTCCTGCGTATCTGCAAGGGTGATAACTTCCGTTTCAAAAACATTTGATTTAAAAGTAACGTCCATTTTTTCCTCCTGGAATATAATGATATCAAAACTGAAATAATTATTTAAAAAGAACAGGAGATAATAGCAGAATAAACAGCAAAAAGCCACTTCATTTTTACATTAAAAACAGTGCCGAAATTCCGTAAAACTATAAGCCTTCCGTGGAAGTTTTACCGGCCTGATTCCTTTCTGCCGCAGAACATGTGTATAGATCATGGTGATGGACAGATCCTTGTAACCGATCAGTTTCTACACAACGAGGATGTCGGCGCCGGATGACTATAAATTGTTAGGTCGCAAATGAGTTTAACGCTTGACGTTATGCATTATACTAGTGAATAATTAACCATGATCCAGTCCTGAAAATGTAAAGATACCGAAAAAATATTTAACCGGATTTTCTCTAAGAAATTTCCAAAAGATATCCAACTCGATGCTTTACATAAGATTCGCATGCTGAATCATGCTACAATACTAAATGACCTGGAGGTTCCCTCTTCCAACCGATTAGTGCCACTCAAGGGGAACAGAAAGGGACAATACAGCTTTAGGATTAATGGGCAGTGGAAAATTTGTTCCATATGGTTGGGTGATGCACTTGGCGTGGAGGTCGTCGACTATCATTCGGAGGTATGAATATGAAAAAGATGCCCCCCGTACATCCCGGTGAAATCTTGCTTGAGAAATTTCTTATTCCAATCAATTTGAGTCAGAACAAGATTGCGAACGACATCGGCGTCCCGCCCCGCTGTATAAATGAAATTGTTCACGGTAAAAGAAGAATAACTGCTGATACAGAGCTTCATCTGGCTCATTACTTCAAAATATCGCCACAGTTCTGGCTGAGCCTACAGATGAACTATGGCCTTGATGTAGCAGAAGACATACTTGCCGACCGCTTATCGGCTGAAGTAAAGACGTATAAAACGACATAACCAATCGCTGCAGTCGATGCCCTAATATTGGGCGCAACTAAGCTCAAACGTTAACAGGAAAGTTTA
>JAFDBU010000246.1 GCA_019313095.1 Deltaproteobacteria bacterium
TAAAACTTTCCGGGTCACATCTTTTCGGGACGGTGAATATGCCATGGTCGAGTTTGAAGCCGGAATGCTCAAAAAAGAAGACAAAGGAAAAACCGAAGAGCGTAACGGCACCCTGGTTGAATTTTTACCTGATGAAAAATTATTCGGTGAATTCACCTATGATTTGCAGTATGTCAGGAAACGTTTGTGGCGCTATGCCTATCTCAATTCTGGCCTGAATCTTTACCTCAATGAGGAGAGGTTTTTTTCTGCCAACGGCCTTCAGGATCTTCTGGCAGAGGAAATAAACGGCGACCAAATCTACGAACCGCTTTACGCAAAAGATAAAACCCTTGAATTCTGCTTCTGTCATACCAATAACTATGGCGACAGTTATTTTTCGTTTGTAAACGGAACCTTTACCAGTGAAGGCGGGACCCATCTTTCAGCCTTTCGAGAAGGAATTCTCAAGGGGGTAAATGAGTTCTCCGGCAAGAAGTTTTCCGGCAAGGATGTGCGTGAAGGTGTTGTTGGGGCCTTGGCAATAAAGATCAAAGATCCTGTTTTCGAATCTCAAACCAAGAATAAGCTGGGTAATACGGAAATCCGCTCCTGGATTGTCAATGAAGTCAAAGATGCCGTATCCGCTTTCCTGTATAAGAACTCCGAAGCTGCGGAACGGATGCTGGAAAAAATCCAGCAGAATGAAAGAGTTCGCATTGAGCTGCAGCATGTGCGCAAAGAGGCCAGGGCAAAGGCCAAAAAAGTAGCTCTCAAGATCCCCAACCTCAAGGATTGTAAATACCATCCGACCAGAGACAATCCTTCACCTCCTGGAGAGGGGAATATGCTTTTCATCACGGAAGGACAATCAGCCGCGGGTTCTATTGTCAGTTCCAGAGACCCCATGCGGCAGGCCGTGTTTTCCCTGAAAGGAAAACCCCTGAATGTCCTTGGCCAAAGTTTGCCGCTGCTGTATAAAAATGAAGAGATGTACAGTATGATGCAGGCCCTTGATATTGAAGAATCAGTAGGCAATCTTCGCTATGATAAGGTTATATTGGCTACTGATGCTGATGTTGACGGTTTGCATATAAGAAACCTGCTGCTGACATTTTTTCTGCATTACTTCGAGCCACTTGTAAAACTCGGGCACATATATATCCTCGAAACCCCTATCTTCAGGGTCCGCAACAAAAAACAAACTATTTATTGCTACAGTGAGAAAGAAAAAGAACAGGCAACCGTAAAATTATCCAAAGGCGACGGCAAGAAACAGTCTGTTGAAACAACACGCTTCAAAGGTTTGGGAGAGATATCACCCTCTGAATTTAAACAGTTTATCGGTAATGATATGCGTTTGCGCCAGGTTAATATTGACAAACTGTCAGAGGTCCCCAAGGTCCTTAAATTTTACATGGGCAAAAACACACCCGAACGCAAAGAATACATTATGAACAATCTCGTTTAGGCGATAGAGCAACCTGCCCGTCCACCAATCAGTTTTGAGAATCCCTCACACGGTAGGTTATAAAATTTCATAAAATAAAACAATCCATGGATACCGCTGATATAGGAAAACTCCATAAACTTTTTGATGAAAATTTCATCGAGTACACCTCGTATGTCATCAAGGAGCGCGCTATCCCTGATATCAATGACGGCTTGAAACCTGTACAGCGCCGCATCCTGCAAACGTTGTATAATATGGATGACGGCCGTTTCCAGAAGGTTGCCAATGTGGTCGGTGAAACCATGAAATTGCATCCCCACGGTGATGCTTCTATTTTTGGCGCTCTTGTTAATCTGGCAAACAAGGATATTCTCATCGAACGCCAGGGAAATTTTGGTAACATTTATACCGGGGACCAGGCATCTGCTGCCCGATATATAGAATGCCGCCTTTCACCACTGGCAAAAGAGACTCTTTTCAACAGGGACCTGACGGAATACCAGCCGTCCTATGACGGCCGTATGCAGGAACCGGTTACTCTGCCAGCCAAGATCCCATTGCTGCTTCTACTTGGCGCAGAAGGTATTGCCGTTGGTATGGCAACCAAGATAATGCCCCATAACTTCGGCGAACTCCTCCGGGCCCAAAAAAAGATACTCAAAGGAAAATCAGTAAAACTTTATCCGGATTTCCAGCAGGGCGGATTGTTGGATGTTTCAGGATACAACAGTGGCAATGGCCGTCTCAAATGCAGAGCAAAAATTGTCGAGAAAAATGAAAAGACTATTGTTATTGAAGAAATTCCATATTCAACAACCACAACCTCGATTATAGACTCGATTGAAAAGGCGGATAAAAGCGGCAAGATTAAAATCCAGTCCATAAGCGACTATACAGCCGAAAAGGTCGAAATTGAGATCAAACTGGCCCGAGGTATTTATGCAAAAGATACCATCAAGGCTCTTTACGCCTTTACTGACTGCGAGGTGCCGGTAAGTCCCAACCTCACTGTTATTAAAGATAACCAGCCGGTCAACATTTCTGTCGAGGAGGTGCTTCAATACAATACCGAAAAGCTCGTCCAGGACCTTGAAAGAGAACTGCGTATTGAACTGGCCCGTCTCCAGGATAAACTGCATGCACGAACTCTGGAACAGATATTTATCGAGGAACGCATCTATAAGAAAATCGAGGAATGCAAAACCTATAAATCAATCACCGATACTGTAAAAAAAGGACTTGATGCATTTGAGAACAAACTGATCAAACCGGTAAGCCAGGATGATATTGAACGACTGCTTGAAATCCGCATCAAGCGTATATCACGTTTTGACATAAACCGGCAGCACAAAGAAATAAAAGAGACAAAAGGCTCCATTAAAGACGTTGAAAAAAAATTAAAAGATACCATCGGTTTTACGATCAGTTATCTGGATGGACTCCTGAAAAAATACGGCCGCCACTATCGACGCCGGACCACAATTGATACTTTCACGGAAGTTAAGGCAAGAAAAGTTGCACTTTCCAACCTTACAGTCGGATACAGCAGGGAAACGGGCCTTATGGGCTTTCAGGTGAAATCTGACTGTGATATGACTTTCTCCTGTTCCGAGTATGATAAGATCCTGCTGATCTATAAAGACGGACGCTACAAGGCAATAAAGGTCCCTGATAAGATATTTGTCGATCATGACATTTTCTGGACCGGAATTGTAAGGGGTAAGACAATCTATAATGTGCTTTACCGGGAAGGCTCCAAGAGTCAGACATATGTCAAACGATTCATGACCCCGAAATTTATTCTGGACAAAGAGTACCGCCTTTTCCCAGCCCATAAGAAATCCTGGATCCAGTTTCTGCAGACCGGTGAAGGGGTGCGGGTCCGTATTGACTTTATTCCGACGAAGCGCTCGAAAACTAATTCAGAACGGTTGGAATTTGATGACTATCTGATTAAAGGCGCAGCTGCAATAGGCAAGAGATTGTCTCCTCGAACCGTGAGGCGAATTGCAGAATTGACGATTAAATTATCAGATCAACAGGATGATCCCGAAGAAGTTAAGACAGAGGCAAATTCCAGGGAAAACACGCCACAGACCCACCAATCGGATGAAACGGCACCTCAGCGGGAAAATGATAATAACGGTCCACCCGAAAAAGTAGAAAAGAAAACGAAATCGCAGTTGGGCCTGTTTGATATAAAGAAAAAAGATTAGTTTTTCTTGTCACCATTTTTGCAAATAGAGTATAATATTGTTGATGTTATATTCTAAACTTGCAATTTATCGTATTTTTATTTATATGAAGCCCTTTTGCCCAAATTGGCAGTAAACGAATTTTGGGGGTATCATATGAATAACCCTTCTTCTGATCATAATTACGCGAACAGCAAAAATAACATTACGCAGATGATGCGTTTCGGAAAATATCAGGTACACCAGCGGATAGTTTATCTAACTCTTGGGACTATTGCTGCTGTTCTTTTTATCATAATCAATATCCTGGGTACCACGTATCAAACCAGACATCATTCGTCGGAGACATCAATACAAGACTTTAAAAAGTCCTCACTGGTCAAGGCAAGGCATGATGCAACCGATAAACTGATTGAAAAACTCAAGCATTACGGACTGTGGAAAATTGATTCTTCCCGAGAGGTTCCGCGTTTTTTTATCAAAAACTATCCTGCAGATTTACATGCTGTTAAAGATATTTCTCTCAAAAAAAGAGTGTTTTTGCACGCCCTATTGCCACATGCTCTTTTTGTCCGCGAGGAAGCATTAAGCAAAAGACAAAAACTTGAAACAATACTGGGCA
>JAFDBU010000247.1 GCA_019313095.1 Deltaproteobacteria bacterium
AGCAAACTGTTACCTCGGGTATTATCAGTGCCAAGGGAAGAGCAATCAACAACCAGTCATATGGTAATTTTATCCAGACTGACGCTTCAATCAACCCCGGCAACTCAGGTGGACCGCTTTTTAACCTTGAGGGTGAGATGGTGGGAGTGAATACAGCTATTTTCAGCCGCACAGGCGGTAACATCGGTATCGGATTTGCGATTCCTGTAAACATGGCCAAGAACGTATTTGCTCAGCTCAAGGAGCATGGCAAGGTGACAAGGGGTTGGCTCGGAGTAATGATCCAGCAGGTTACCACTGACCTTGCAGAAAATTTTGGCCTGGACAGGCCAATAGGCGCCCTGGTAGGCCAGGTGATATCTGACAGCCCGGCGGATAAGGCCGGAATTAAAGCAGGTGATGTCATCATTGAATATAACGGCAAAGAGGTCTCACAAATGAGCATGCTACCGGCAATGGTTGCAAATACAGATGTGGGTTCCAAGGCCACAGTTATCATTATCCGTGATTCCAAAAGACAAAATATTACAGTAGAAATAGGCAAACTCGAGGAAGAAGAACCCGTAATTGCTGATGCGGAAACCGGCACCAGCAAAAAACTAGGCATAACGGTTCAGGAACTTACACCGAAACTTGCTGAATCACTTGGTATAGAAGAAACGCAGGGATTGATAGTCACCGATATTAATTCAGGCTCAGCTGCAGCAGCTGCCGGAATTCTCAGGGGTGATATCATTCTGGAAATCAACCGGGTGAAGGTTGAAAACATTGAGCAGTACAAAAATGCCCTGCGGGCAGCACAGGAGAAAAAGAACCTTCTGCTGCTCATCAAACGCGATGAGCATACCAGGTTTGTGGTGATAGATCTGGTTGAGTAACAGCTGCTGCTTTATGGCAGGAGCCTACCTGATCTAAAAAATCAACCTAGGAATGGGGTGCCGGCCTTACTGGCCAGTTCATCCGCTTTTCGGACCTCACGAACAAAGCTCTTGAGTTTGTCGAGATCCTTTCTACCCGGCTGGTACTCCACTCCTGAATTGACATCGACTGCAAACGGCTTGACCTGTCTGATCGCTTCACCAACATTTTCCGGGGTCAGACCGCCGGCAAGTATGACCGGGCCGGACGGCCTTACCTGCTCCACAAGCTTCCAGTCAAATGTTCTGCCGGTCCCGCCCGCCATATCTTTATGATAAGTATCCAGGAGAAAACCACTAACCGTGTCAGCGTAAGGTGCCAGTTCTTCATTATCCGACCCGGTACGGATTGAAAAAGACTTTACTACCTGGCATGGAATTTTTCTGCAATATTCAGGAGATTCAGCGCCGTGCAGCTGAACAACTGTCAGGTGGCAGTAATGGACAATCTCCTTGACAACATCGATCTCTTCATCCAGAAATACTCCGACGCGATCCACAAACGGCGGCAGCGCAACTGTTATGGACCTCACCCTGTCAGGTTCAACCAGCCGGGGACTCTGCTCCACAAAAATAAAACCGAGTGCGTCAGCCCCCGAAGCTACAGCCGCTCTTGCATCTTCCTGGCAGGTTATGCCACATACCTTGATTCGTGTCCGGAACACCATTTTCTCCTGAATCTCTTTCTATTTGCCCCTTAACTGCCTTAAAGCGGCTGCCCGGTCTTCTGACCGCATAAGGGTTTCACCTACCAGTACAGCCGTGATCCGGTGTTCCTGGAGCATTTTTAAGTCTGCCTGATCTTTAATGCCGGATTCACTTACCACCGGAATTGTGTCAGGGATCTGCCGCCGCAATTGGATGGTAGTATTAAGATCAACGGTAAAATCCCTCAGGTCACGATTGTTTATGCCGATCATAGTGCTGCCGGCAGCCAACGATTTTTCAAGCTCCCCGGCATCGTGCACCTCAACCAGCACATCCATGCCGATTTCTGTACTCATCTGCAGATAGTCCTTAATCTGCTCCTGTTCCAGGATGGCCGCGATGAGGAGAATGGCATCGGCCCCATACTGGCTGGCCTGATTAATCTGCAGTTCATGAATAATAAAATCCTTACGGATAACCGGCAGTTTAACTGTTTGCCGAACAATGGGTATATACTCAAGACTGCCCTGAAAAAACTTCTCATCAGTCAGCACCGAAATAGCCTCTGCCCCGCCAGCTTCATAGCTGAGTGCTATTTTCTCCGGCTCAAAGTCACGGCAGATAACACCCTTGGAGGGTGAAGCCTTTTTCACTTCAGCAATTATTGCGATTCCGGATGATTTATCAACCGGTTGTGTCAGGGCCCGGATAAATCCCCGCGGCGGTTCTGTCGGCTGCCCCGGACCTCTAATGCCTTCTGCCTTCAGTTTTGCAACCTCTTCTTTCTTTCGGGCTACAATAGTATCAAGGATTTTCATGAGGAAACATTTTGGGAAAATTTAACTAGGCTATCAAGCTTGGCCAGCGCAGCACCCGAATCTATTATTTCTGCCGCCTGCTCCACCCCGGTTTTCAATTCCGCTACTCTACCAGCTACATAGAGAGCTGCACCGCTGTTTAAAAGCAGCATACTCCGTTTGGGCCCATCCAGGCCCCCCAGGAGATTACGCAGAATGGCCGCTGAGTCTTCAGGCGTATCCCCACCCTTTAGATCAGCCAATTCAGCCCGGTTCAGGCCAACGTCCTCCGGACGCACGGTATAGGTTTTCACTTCATTGTTTGACAGTTCAGCCACTTCAGTGTCACCGGTCACGGTACATTCGTCTACGTTTCCCGCGCCGCAAACAACCAGGGCCCGCAAACTCCCCAACCTGCCCAGAACTCTGGCAATTTTTTCACACAGGTCGGAAGAATAAACGCCAAGTAGTTGCACATTGGCTCCTGCCGGGTTAGTCAGGGGACCGAGTACATTAAATATTGTCCGTATGCCGATTTCCCGACGCGGTCCAATGGCGTATTTCATGGCACCGTGCAGCATAGGGGCAAACAAAAAACCTATACCAACCTTCCTGACACAGCTACCCACCTGCTCCGGGGTAAGTTCAAGATTCACACCGAGCGCCTCAAGTACATCTGCACTCCCGCAGTGAGAGGAAACGGACCTATTCCCGTGCTTGGCCACAGGAATGTTCGCAGCTGCCACGACAAAAGCTGTTGCCGTGGAAACATTGAAAGTTCCTGAACTGTCACCGCCTGTACCGCAGGTGTCAACCAGTATTTCGCCCTTGTCAACATCCACACCGGTTACAATCCTGGTCGCCTTGTCGCGCATGACTCTGGCAGCCCCGGTAATCTCCTCAATGGTTTCACCCTTCATCCTCAAAGCCGTGATAAAGGAACCTATCTGCGCCGGAGTTGCCTCCCCGCTCATAATCTCGTTCATAACCCCGACCATCTGCTGTTCATCAAGGTCCCTACCTTCGATTACCCTGTTTATGGCTTCTCTAATCATTTTTTTCTTTTCCATTTAACATGTTAAACTGAAATAGCTGATTTAAGCTGCAAACTTACCGAAGTGAATTTTCATAGTCATCAGCAAGAAAATTCTTTAGAAGCTGCACTCCGTCCGGCGTCATGATTGATTCCGGATGAAACTGCACGCCTTCGATGGGAAGTTCATTATGCCGCAATCCCATAAGTTCTCCCTGCTCGGATTTTGCGGTTATCGTCAGACAGTCCGGCAGCGTTGCCTCGTTTACCACCAGGGAATGATAACGCATGGCTTCAAAGGGATTGGGCAGGCCGGCAAATACCCCCCTGCCATCATGGGTTATCATGCTGGTCTTGCCGTGCATAAGCCTTGCGGCACGTACGGTCTCACCGCCAAAGGCATCACCAATGGACTGGTGTCCCAGGCAGACACCGAGTACGGGTATCCTGCCGGCAAAATAACGGATAGCCTCAATGGAAATCCCTGCCTTGGCAGGAGTACAGGGGCCCGGTGAAATGAGAAGCCGGTCAGGCTTCAACCCCTCGATATACGAAACATCAACCGCATCGTTCCTGAATACCTTGACATCAACACCGAGGCCGCCGATGGTCTGGACGATATTATAGGTAAAGGAATCGTAGTTATCGATTATGACAATCATGCCTAAAGCCCTTTTTCAGCCAGTTCAACGGCACGCCGCAACCCCTTGGCTTTATTCAAAGTTTCTTCATATTCCTTCCCGGGATCAGAATCGGCTACAATTCCTGCGCCTGCCTGTATCCACAGATTATCATCCCGCATGATGAAGGTACGGATTGTAATACAGAAATCCATATTGCCTGAAAACCCGAAGTAACCAACCGCCCCGGCATAGGGTCCACGCCGCTCAGGCTCCAGTTCCTCAATGATCTCCATGGCCCTGATCTTGGGGGCACCGCTCACGGTACCTGCCGGGAAACATGCTGACATGACATCAAACTGATCCTTATTTTCTGCCAGCAGCACGTGCACACCGGAGACAATGTGCATGACATGGGTGTAGCGTTCAATGACCAGAAGGTCGTGGACCTCCACAGAACCGGGATAGGCAACCCGGCCGGTATCGTTGCGTCCCAGGTCAACCAGCATGAGGTGTTCAGCCCTTTCCTTTGGATCAGCCAACAGTTCTTCTTCAAGTGCCTTATCTTCCTCCATAGTTTTGCCTCGATGACGTGTACCGGCTATGGGCCTCAGTTCGATCTCGCCGCTTTCAAGCCGGACCAAGATCTCAGGTGATGAGCCGATCTGGATGACGTTGCCGAGCTGCAGGTAGAAAAGATAAGGACTCGGGTTGATATGACGCAAGGCCCGGTAAAGTGCAAAGGGGGATAGCCTGGTCTTGGCATGGAAGCGCTGCGACAGGACAACCTGGATGATGTCGCCGTCCAGGATATATTCCTTAGCTCTCCGCACCATCTCCTGAAAACCTTCTTGATCCATATTAGCTGAGAAGCTATGTTCGTGCTTTCCTGCAGGGCTCTCGACAAATTCATAGGGCAGAGGCAGTTTCAACCGTTCGGCAATACCATCTATCTGACGGCACGCCTCATGGTAAAGCTTATCAAGGTCCTCACCTTCAGCGATTTCAACACAGTTGACAATATGGAGTTTCTGCTTGAAACTGTCGTGGATGAGGACGGTTCTAGGCACCATGAAAGAACTGTCTGGCAGATCCAAGGATTCATGCGTATCAGGTAATCGCTCCATGAATCTGACCATATCGTATCCGAGAAAGCCCACAAGTCCTCCAAAAAAACGGGGAAGATATTTTGATTGGTGAGCCCTGAATGCGGCAAGCAGATTTCGCAGTTCCTGCAACGGGTTACCGGTACGGATTTCGGACTTTCCATGTCTTTTGATCTCCATGCGTTCCTGAGAACTGGAAAAGGTCAGCAAAGGGTCAAATCCAATAAACGAATACCTGCCTCATTTTTCCCCGCCTTCCAGACTCTCAAACAAAAAGGCATGAGAATCATTGGCAGCGACCTTGGCATAAATTGTAAGCGGTGTATCGAGATCAGCGAGGATTTCCCTGGAAACAGGAACAAGGCCGGCTTCACCTGCAAGATTTCTGAATGTTTCAAGGTCTGGTTTATGCATGGGATATCATTAATGGAGTAAGACAAAGTCAATTATACAGGGATAATAAACAAAAAAAGCCATGGGAATAAAAAAATCCCATGGCCTTTATTTTCAAGTAACACTTCTGTTTCCAGGGCGACCCCAAAGCCGCAATCCATATCAGGCAGCAGACTCCTTGCTTTGGGCAAAATTATTCACCTTTTTGGTGAGCCTTGATATCTTTCTGGAAGCAGTTTTTTTATGAAAAGCACCTTTACCGGCAGCCCTTTCAATAATAGGCACTGCTGTCTTCAGGGCTTCCTGGGCTTTTTCCACAGAGTTTTCAACTTCGATAGCGGCATCGATTTTCTTTACTACTGTTTTTACTTTTGACCGGTTCGTGCGGTTGCGGTCACGGCGGATAATACTCTGCCGATTTCTTTTCAATGCAGACTTATGATTGGCCAACTCAAATTCCTCCTCAGTATATTTCGATCAACAATCAGATTTTATTATATTCTGCCTCATAGAAGCAGCAATTATTCCGGATAAAAACGAAACGGACTATATAGCCCAATATAACAGTGGTGTCAAGCTGCCAATGAGCAAAAAATAAAAAAAGTCGAGGGGTCGAGGGAGTATTTTTATGAGATAATTCACGATACAAGAACTTTTTTGTGCATCATCAGTTTTTTTACCGGTACCCGGAGTCTATCACTGATCCTTTCACTTTTTACTTTTCACATCTTTTACACTTTTCTACGTCTAGAAGAGTTTCTTTAAAATCCGCAGCCAGTCCTTTTCATCAAGGCGGTGCAGACCGGCATTACGGGCCAGGTTGAGAGCCTTCTTAAATTCATCATTGCCCAGCCGCCGATCTATTGGCGGGAAATCAGATGCCTTACCGCAGGGTCTATATTGATCCATAACATTTACGTATGTATCAACCGAGACTTCCCGGGCCAGGAACCGCAAAATCTCCCTCGTTTCATCCAGGGAGCCTGGCATGACAAGATGCCGGACCAGAAGACCCCTGACTGCAACCCCTTCAGCATCCATGACCAGGTCTCCTACCTGCCGGTGCATTTCCAGAATAGCCATTTTGGCTTTCTCCGCATAGTCAGGCGCCTTGGCATAACGTTTGCCGGACTCTCTGGTCCAGAATTTGAAATCAGGCATGTAAATATCAAATATACCTTCCAGAAGCTTAAGTGTTTCAACTGAGTCATAACCGCTGCTGTTATAGACCAGTGGTATGGACAGTCCCTTTTCTATGGCTTTTGGCAGGGCAGCCAGAATCTGGGGCACCACATGCGAGGGGGTGACAAAATTAATGTTATGGCAGCCCTGACGTTGCAGGCTCACCATCATGGCAGCGAGTTGCCCTGCATCTGTTTCAACCCCCTGCCCCAGGTGGCTGATCTCGAAATTCTGACAGAAGACGCAGAGCAGGTTACAATAAGTCAGAAAAATGGTCCCTGAGCCCCCGGAGCCGACCAGGGGACTCTCCTCGCCAAAATGAGGCGCATAACTTGAAACAACAGCTTTTGCCCCGGTCCGGCAGATTCCCTTCACATCTCCCAGCCTGTCCACTTTACACGCCCTTGGACAGACCAGGCAGGGAGAAAGCCTTTCCCGCGCCACTTCAATTCTGGCGGTCATGTTTCCCTGTTCAAAGAGTGCAAGATATCCTGGTCGTGTCATTTTTCCTTCTCAAACAACAGCCAAAATTTTATAGTGCCTTACAGCATTTACAAAATCTTGTTTTTTGGAGACAACTCTGTTAGGGTAGCTCCCCGTATTTTTACGGGGTTTGTTATAATAAATATACACTGTACTTACTGACAATTCTACCGACAAGTATAGTTGAACAAGAGGACATTATGGGTTTGATCGGCTCCCTGTATCGTTCATCCGTTGGCAAGAAAAGCTTCATGGCTGCAAGCGGCCTGCTGCTTTCCCTTTTTCTTTTGACCCACCTCATCGGCAACTCCATAAGCTTCTGGGGCCGGGAGGCTTACAACACTTATGCTGAAAAACTTCATTCTCTGGGGGTCATGGTCTATCTATTCGAGCTCGGTTTGCTGGCCCTCTTCCTCCTTCACATTATTACCGGCATCTTTCTCTACTTCGAGAACCTCAGGGCCCGTCCGGCACGTTATGCAGTCAATACCAGTGAAGGCGGCCGTTCCTGGGGGTCACGCACCATGCCCTATACCGGCGTTATAATTCTTGTTTTCATCATTGTACATCTAATGAACTTTCACTTTATTGAAAAGACAACACCAGTATCCGACCTGGTCCGGAACCTGTTGAGTAGACCCGGACTGGGTTTATTTTACATTTTCGCACTGCTGGCAGTTGCTCTGCATTTAAGCCATGGTGTCTGGAGCCTGTTCCAGACCATAGGTCTCAATCATGAAAAATACAATGGTCTGCTGCTCAAAGGCAGCCTGATATTTAGTATCCTGGTCGGCACTGTTTTTATTCTTATTCCCCTGCTGGCAATTTTTTCCAGGAGTTTTCTGCTTTAAGTCTCTGCCATGAAACAAACCATGGATAATTTTTTTCGCATTAATATACTTCCCCCTTTACGGCAAAGGAATGAATCATGAAACTGGATTCAAAGGTACCTGCCGGACCGCTGGCAGAAAAATGGGACCGACACAGATTCGAATGCAAGCTCGTCAATCCGGCAAATAAAAGGAAGTTTGATATTATTGTTGTCGGTGCAGGGCTTGCCGGCGCCTCAGCCTCCGCCTCCCTGGCAGAACTGGGCTATAACGTCAAAACCTTCTGCCTTCAGGACAGTCCCCGGCGCGGGCATTCGATTGCCGCCCAGGGCGGCATCAATGCCGCAAAAAACTACCAGAATGACGGTGATTCCATTTTCCGACTCTTTTATGACACCATCAAGGGTGGTGACTTCAGAGCCAGGGAGGCCAATGTCTACCGTCTGGCCCAGGTGAGCAACAACATTATCGACCAGTGCGTGGCTCAGGGCGTCCCCTTTGCGAGGGAATACGGCGGCCAGCTGGCAAACCGCTCCTTTGGGGGAGCCCAGGTTTCGCGTACATTCTATGCCCGCGGCCAGACAGGCCAACAACTTCTGCTGGGCGCCTATTCAGCCCTCATGCGCCAGGTTAAAAAAGGCAAGGTGCAGATGCTTTCCCGCCGTGAGATGCTGGATCTGGTTGTCATTGACGGTCAGGCACGGGGTATTGTCACACGAAACATGCTGACCGGGGCCATCGAAACCCACGGAGCCCATGCGGTTGTTCTTGCCACCGGCGGCTACGGCAATGTCTATTTCCTGTCGACCAATGCCATGGCTTCCAATGTCACAGCAGCCTGGCGCGCCCACAAGCGAGGCGCTTATTTTGCCAATCCCTGTTTCGTTCAGATCCACCCGACCTGCATTCCTGTGCATGGCACCTATCAGTCCAAGCTCACCCTGATGAGTGAAAGTCTGCGGAACGACGGCAGGGTCTGGGTCCCGAAAAATCCGGGCGACAAAAGGTCTCCGGCAGAAATCCCGGAAGACGAACGTGACTATTATCTGGAAAACAAGTACCCCAGTTTCGGCAACCTGGTGCCGCGGGACGTGGCGTCCAGAAATGCCAAAGAACAATGCGACCAGGGCAAGGGAGTGGGCTCAACCGGACTGGCGGTCTATCTCGACTTCAGTGAGGCAATCAACCGGGACGGAGCCGGTGTCATCACCCAGAAATACGGCAACCTTTTTCACATGTACGAAAAGATCACCGCGGCCAATCCCATGCAGGAACCCATGATGATATTCCCGGCCGTGCATTATACCATGGGCGGCCTCTGGGTGGATTACAACCTGATGTCCACCATACCCGGACTCTTTGTGCTGGGTGAAGCCAACTTCTCGGACCACGGTGCCAACAGGCTCGGGGCAAGCGCCCTGATGCAGGGATTGGCAGATGGCTACTTTGTTATTCCTTATACCATTGGCAACTACCTGGCCACCATTTCTTCCAAACCGCAGGATAATCAACACCAGGCTTTCGGGCAGACTGCGGCTGAAGCCCAGGCAAAAATAGACAAACTGCTGGCCATTAAAGGCAGGAAGACAGTTGATGAAATCCACCGGGAACTTGGACTTTTAATGTGGGAAGCCTGCGGCATGGCTCGAAACGAGACAGGGATGCAAAAAGCGCTGGCAAAAATTCCTGAAATCAGGGAAGAATTCTGGCAGAACATTACGATCCCGGGCAGCGGTAGGGAATTAAACCAGTC
>JAFDBU010000248.1 GCA_019313095.1 Deltaproteobacteria bacterium
TTTTCAGAAAACGCAGAAATTGTTCAGTTTCGTTATCCAGGTCCGTATCCTTGTCAAGAACATACGAGGAGGCAGATGTTTCTTCAGCCACATTACTGCCAGAAAGGACAGCGGTTTCAACACTCTCTTCGGGTTCACTGTACAGGCTTTGGGCCATTGCTTTTTTTTCGTCCGGTAGTAAAACTGTGATATTCTGTTCCTGGTTTTCCGACGCTGCCTGCTGCTCCTCCTGTTTATCCCCAAGTCCGGTTTCAGGTTGAATTACAGAGGCAGCCGGGCCAGTGTTGGCTTGTACCCTTGTAACAGCCGGTTGTCGTGATACGCCAGGCAGGAGGTTTGTCCTGCTGGTGGCTGATTGTATGGCATTATTGCTGCTGTAAAGGTAGAATAGTGCTCCGGTCAGGACTGCTCCGATAACAGCTGTAGTTATATAGACCGGCATCTGCTGTTGGCGGGAGGTGAATTTTGTTTTGGGCTGTATGAGCTCGTCTATGGCCTCCTTTGTAATGGCGCCGGTTATTTTAAAACTATTACGGCTGAAAGCATTCAGCAGGGCTCTGTCACAGGCAATATTAATGAGGCGCGGCACCCCACGGGAATATTCGTATATGGCCCGCAGTGATGTACTATCAAACGGTGGCCCTGCCCTGTGTGAAGCAAGGGCAATACGGTGTTTTATATAGTCGCTGGTTTCCTCAAAAGTCAGAGGCGTTAGTTGGGAGTTGATGGTGATGCGCTGCCCCAGTTGCCGAAGCTGGTGGGAGGATAACATTTCACCAAGTTCGGGCTGGCCGACCAAGATGATCTGCAGCAGTTTTTCCTGTGTGGTTTCAAGATTGGAGAGAAGGCGAAGTTGTTCGAGAACTTCCAGGGAAAGATTCTGGGCCTCATCGATAAGGACAATTGCCTTTCGACCTGCACTTTTTTGCTCTATGAGAAAAATATTAAGTCTGTCGATTAAATCCTTGGTGTTGTCAGGCGTTGAGTCAATGCCGAATTCATCGTTAATTACCTTGAGAAGCTGTAAAGCATCAAGCTTCGGGTTGAAAATATAGGCAGCTTCTATGGATTCGTCGAGGTTTTCAAGAAAAACACGGCACAGGGTGGTCTTGCCGGTACCGACTTCCCCGATAATTTCCACAAAACCCTCACCATGGTAAATGGCATAGCTGAGGTGGGCCAGGGCCTCCTCATGACTTTTACTCAGAAAGAGATACTCTGGATTGGGCGCCAGTTTGAAGGGCTTTTCCCTGAAACCAAAAAACTTATTATACATGGGTGGATAATATTATCTTGTAAAACTGAAGGCAGTTCATACGTTTCTTTTGGTTCCGGAATATGTAAAGGCACTGCTGATCATTTTAATAAAAGATCCCTTGTCAACTCCGATGTCTTTGCCACAACTGCATTGTATCTTCTGGTCTTGCCCTGTAAAGCTATATTTTTTGGTTATTTTTTTCTTGTGACAACGCAAAACCTCGCCTGGGCCGATTTTATCGTACTTCCAAAGTTTATTTTTACAGGCTGCGCAACGAATAACTAGCACATTACTTCCTGATTGGGTTTATAGTTTCTTTTAAGTTTTAAACGTTTAAATATTCCAGGCTTCTCTTAATAGTAACGATGCAAACTGCATATTATAAACTTCCATACCGTAAGCAGTCAAGCACCCAACTGTCAGCTATTGATTATCGACATAGGAAACTTGTCTATGATTGACAGTATATTTATTATTTGAAGAGCATTATGTATTATGCCCTATTATAAAAGAAAAAGAAACTGCAGGATTCGTTAAAACACAGACCGGGATTAAAATGGTGTCAAAATGGCTAAAGGGCAGGAGTGGACTATAGGGCAGCTTTTGAGTACTTCAAGCGCTTACTGGCGCTCAAGTACTGTCCATGCTGCAGTTAAACTGGAAATATTTACCGTGATCGGTAACCAGCAGCTGACAGTCGCTGAGGTTGGTGTAAAAATCAGCGCCAATGAAAGGGGTCTTGCCATGCTTCTCAATGGTCTCACCGCCTTGGGACTACTGGAGCATAATGGCAGCCGTTATAAAAATACGGATTTCGGCCTGGCGTATCTTGTCAAAGAAAAGCCTGGCTATATAGGCTATATAATCATGCATCACTTTCATCTGGTTGATGCCTGGGCCAAGTTAGATGAAGCTGTAGTCCATGCCAGGCCGGTGGAGAAAAGATCTCACGGCGAGGAATTGGAAAGGGAAAGTTTCCAGATGGGCATGTTTAATCTCGCCATGGCTATTGCGCCGACAATTGCAAGCTCGGTAAAGCTGGAGGGAAGGCGCCATTTACTTGATCTCGGCGGCGGACCCGGCACGCACGCCATCCATTTCTGCCTGGCAAATAGAGGCCTCAGGGCGACTATTTATGACCGCAAGACCACAGAACCCTTTGCCCGCAAGACCACAGAAAGTTTTGGGGTGGCAGACCGGATTGATTTTGTCTCCGGTGACTTTAACGCGGACCCGATAGCAGGTACATATGATGTGGCCTGGCTGTCACAGATTCTCCATTCAAACTCACCAGAGGAATGTGAGGCTCTTATTAAAAAAACGGTACAGATTCTGGAGCCTGGCGGACTTATACTGATACACGATTTTTTTCTTAATGATACTATGGACGGCCCCCTGTTCCCTGCACTTTTTTCAATGAATATGCTTCTCAATAACCATGGCCGCTCCTATTCGGAAAAAGAAATAAGTGAAATGATGTCACGGGCTGGAGCCAGTGATATACACCGTCTTGAATTTCAGGGGCCTAATGATTCAGCCATCCTCAGTGGAACAGTTTAAAAAAGAACGATGGGGACCTTGGTGGTGTTCAGATGTATTTGATTTTATGGGGCGCCTCTATTACCGTGAAGATTCTTCAGAATGCATCAATAGTTGACGCCGGAAAGAGAAGTACGGTATGATCAATTATTTAATAATAAAATCAATTAAATAACAACAGATAAATAACAACAGAGAATATAAAAAATGCGCTATGTATCTATACTATTAAACATCCTCCTGGTGACAATCATGAGTACTTCACATGTATCTGCAGAAGAACTGGCCCCGCATCTTCACAAAACAGTCCTTGATAATGGCTTGACTGTTATCGTCAAAGAGATGCCCGGGACAAGGGTTGCAACGGTTCAGATCTGGGTCAAGGCAGGGTCTGTATATGAAAATACCGAAGAAGCCGGCATAACTCATTTTATTGAGCATATGATCTTTAAAGGTACAGAAAGCAGAGGACCGGGGGAGCTTGCCGGGATCATTGAAGGAGCCGGCGGCCGGATTAATGCATATACATCATATGAATACACGGTCTACCATGCCACTCTTTCATCTACCCTCTGGGATATGGCATTTGAGGTCCTGGCGGATGCCGTCATGCACTCAACGTTTGACCCGGTTGAGCTTGACCGCGAAATAAAAGTTGTTCTTGAAGAGGTTTCCATGCGGTATGACAGGCCCAATATCATGCTGTTCCACGAGCTGATGGAAACAGCGTATACACTTCATCCATACCGGCTTCCCGTCATTGGCAATGAAGAGTCAATTAACAGTTTTTCCCGCGACAAGATACTGACGTATATCCAAAAACATTATAAGCCCCGGAATTTAATGGTGGTTGTGGCAGGTGATGTCAAGGGCACAGAAGTTATTGAAAAAGCCAATGAGATAATGGGAGCCATGGCCGGAGGGGAAACAGAGTCCGAATCCCTACCGGCTGAACCGGTACAGGAGGAGGCGCGGTTTTTTGTATTGAATGCTGATATTATGCAGCCTCAGATGGCAATTGCCATTCCAATCTCAAAATTTGACAGTCCTGATACCCCCGTTCTTGATGTTTTGGCCCAAATTGCAGGCCATGGAGAAACATCAAGGCTTTACAGGTCCCTCCGGGATGAAAAACAGCTTGTCTATGGTATTAATGCAACGGCCTTCACCCCTGCTGATCCGGGCATGTTTGAGATTACCGCCGTTCTTGACGGCAACAATATGACGCCGGCTTTTGAAGCAACGCTTGCCGAGTTATTCAAGCTGAAATATTTTTCCGTTACTGACGAGGAGTTGAAAAGAGCCAAACGCAGCCTGGAGAGCGATTTCGTTTTCAACCTGGAGCGGGTGGAGGGTCAGGCCCGTGTCCTGGGATCATTTGAAATGATGTCAGGAGATCCCAGAGAGGATGAGTATCTGGAGAAAATTCGTGCCGTAACCCATGAGGACATTAAGAAGGCGGCCCAGAAATATTTCACTGAAAAGTCGATTAATGTTGGTTTTCTGATGCCTTCCGGCAATAGTTTTGATCCCACAAAGGAGGAGATTGAAGCTTCAATTGCCAGGGCCCAGGAAGCTGCAGTCCATAGTGAATCAGAGGCAATGATTCCTAATAGCTACCTGAGCAGGGTGCACCGTTTCAAGCTTGAAAACGGCATAACTCTATTAGTGCGGGAAGACGACACGGTCCCGACAGTTGGCATCAGGGCCGTTTTCCCCGGCGGGCTCAGGGAGGAAACCCTTCTGACAAACGGAGCCTTTTCCTATATCAGCGATCTGCTGCCCAAGGGCACCAAAAGCATGACCGCCAAGGAGCTTGCCGAGGCGGTGGCTGACATGGCAGGAGGGCTTACAGGCTTCAGCGGCAAGAACACTTTTGGTGTCAAGGCTGACTTTCTGGCACGCTTTTTTCCGGAGGGGCTGGCCCTGGTCCGGGATGTTATCAGGGAGCCGGCTTTTCAGAAGCAGGAGGCTGAAAAA
>JAFDBU010000249.1 GCA_019313095.1 Deltaproteobacteria bacterium
ATTTCAGATGGTTTGCGGGCATCGACCAGAATGCCGTTGCTGCAGTTTTTTACAATATCCACCGGCCCTCCGTCATTGGTTGCGATAATGGGAAGTCCGCAGGCGGAGGCCTCAATCAGAGTGAGGCCGAAAGGTTCCGTCAGAGCAGGGTTGACGAAGACCCCACGGCTTTCAGCGGAGAGCCGGTATAGTTCCGGGACTTCGGTTTCAAAATTATGTTTTTTGGGGATGGCGAGTTTGCCGTACAGGTCATATTTATCCATTTGCATAAGCATATCCGTCAGAACAGCGCGTTCATTTTCTTCCATTTCAGCAATGTTCTGACGGATGCCGGCGAAAACAGCGAGATTGGCGATGGCCTGTAGTTCGGGATTTGTTCCATATGCCTCCACCAGACCGCTTATATTTTTCCTATGATCTGGCCGGCATAATGCCAGGATGAAGGGTTTTTCAGGGTGTCCCCAGAAGCGCTGCAGTTCTTTTAAAAGGGCTATCCTGGCCTGTTTGATTTCTTCAGGTATATGTTCCGAGTCAAGTTGGTAGTTATAGTATGGATAGAAAGTCTCAAGATCAATACCTGGCGGAATGACCCTGTAACGGCCCCTCTCAAAATTTTCATATAGCCCATACTGCCTGTCAATCTCCTGCTGTGTCGAGGTTACGATAAGTCCGGCTTTCTCGATAATCCCTTCTTCCTTTCTGATTCTGGTATCAATGGCATACTGCCTGTTAATGCTCTGCAGGGAAAGACCATCAGCAAGCAGCTTTTCCTTTTTATTACGGCCCATAGAGTGGCCGGTGAAAACAAAAGGAACAGCAAAGGCCTTGGCCAACTCCTTGGCAACGTATCCTGCATCTGCATAATGGCCGTGAAAAATGTCCGGCGTCCGCTGCTGTTTTTTGAGAAACTTGATGGTTTTATCGATAAATTCCTCCAGGTGGGGCCAGAGCAGTTCCTTGCGCATATATTTGCGCCCCCCACACTGTATACGGACTATACGGGCCTTTTCGGACAGAGGTTCAATCTCCCTGCTGTAGTCCGGTGAGACTACCTTGTCGTCGATCAGCCTGGTGACAAGATCAACCTGTTCTACGTCCTCTCGGAGGGCAAGCGCTCTGGCCAGCTCGAGCACATATTTTACCTGACCGCCTGTATCAGCGTCGCGCCCCAGTTCCGAGCCGTTCCCGCGAATAAGACCGTGCAGACTGAAGAGTAGTATATAAAGATTTTTTGTAGACATGCTATAACCCTATCAGTAAGCGAAGCGAATGTCCAGTCCGCCATTCTGACCGGGAAATAAGCGTGTAAATCGCCCTTTCATATTATAACTTAGCTTTTGCGACCCCGGAAAACAGTATCTTGGCGATGTTGGCCATCCTGCTTTTGAGCAGGATTAGAGTTTGATTTTCAGCAGCCCTCGGCATGAGACAATTTTTTTGTTATTTGCCAGAATCATATTCAATATTTATGCCCCATTGAGGTAATAGTTGTCATGATAACTGCTAATACGGTAGGGTAGTTTCAGGCCAGTAAATAATTTTTTAAAAGTTTGATGCTGATTTAAATTTTCGATGAACTACGGTAAGGCTTTGGGGAAAAAAGATCATAAACAGTCACCCTTGATTTTTGGAGAGGTCCTCTTTGACTGTTTTAACGATGGACGGAAAAACCTTGGCGGTGCACCATTCAATGTCGCCTGGAACCTGCAGGCTTTCGGCATGTCGCCCCTGCTTATCAGCAGGGTCGGGAACGATGATCTCGGGCGCCGCATCAGGGAAGAAATGAGATCTTGGGACATGGACACCGACTGTCTTCAGGTTGACCCCAGCTCTCCGACCGGAACAGTGCGTATTGATCTAACCAATGGCGAACCCCGGTTTACTATTCTGCCGAACCAGGCGTATGATAATATTGCACCGCTTAAAATCAATCAGAAGCATGAAAGGCCATTTCTCTATCATGGAACCCTGGCACTCAGAAATGATGGCAGCCGCAACACCTTTTCGTACCTTAAACATATATATCAGTGCCCGGTCTTTCTTGACGTCAATTTGCGCACTCCCTGGTGGGACACTGATGATGTGATTACCTTGATTGAAGATGCAACCTGGCTTAAACTTAATGAAGCGGAGCTAAATCTGCTTTTCCCGGGAAAGGTAAACATGGAAGAGCGCTGCCGCCAGCTTTTGGATCGCTTTCAATTGGATACTGTATTTATTACCCTTGGAGCAAAGGGCAGCCTGGCCTTGAACCGTGACAAAATATTATCGGTGACTACACCGCAGGAGAACATTGCCATAATGGATACCGTTGGGGCTGGTGATGCTTTCTCCTCTGTGTTGCTGCTCGGTCTCATGCATGGCTGGCCTCTGCCCACTTCCCTGCAACGATCCCAGGAATTTGCTTCTGCTGTTATAGGCCAGCGTGGGGCGATTACCCATGATAAAAATTTCTATAAAACTTTCAGCGACAGGTGGAATCTGCGATGAAACGCTCAAAAACAAGCGATCCCGTTGACAGGTTAAAGGTGTACCTTCTTGAAAACACCGATGACGCACGGCTCTTCCTGAATGCTCTCTGCAGCAGGAGACAACCACTTCTCCTGCGGACACAGATCCAGGAAATCTTTTCTGACACAATGACGGAGAATAAATCATCAGGACTTGCTTCCAGCCCTTTTAAAATTGTGGTCCAGTGGTGCCAGGAAGCCGCAGTTCTTGAACCCCGGGCCTATTTTGCCTTAAGAAAAAGATCGGCTCGCTGGGATTATATACGGATCGACTTGGAAACCCTTAACCTGGAAAGGGTCTCCCCCGAACAATTTCTGTACTTTAAAGAACAGCTTGTTTCTGGCCAGACCTCGGAACATTATCCCCTGGAAATCGATTTTGCCCCTTTCTCCAGGGAATTTTTCAAGCTGCAGGAGGAAAAATCAATCGGTCGGGGGCTCGAATTCCTCAACCGAAGGCTTTCAAGCGGACTATTTGCGGAACTGGATAGAGGCGATAACCGCCTCCTCCGTTTTCTCCAAGTACACCGTTACCGCGACCAGCAGCTTTTGCTGAACCAGGAGATTGAAAGCACCGGCCAGCTCCGTAATGCATTACGGGATGCCCTGCGGCTCATGCGTGGACTCGATGAGGAAACAGAATGGCAGGAGCTGGAAGCCGAACTGAAAGAACTTGGTTTTGAGCCCGGCTGGGGCCGATGCGTTGCAAGAATCAGGGAAACCATGACTAACTTGCTCGATATTCTGGAAGCACCTGCACCCGGGTCTCTGGAGATTTTTCTGAGCCGCATTCCCATGATTTTTTCCATTGCAATAATCTCGCCGCATGGTTTTTTCGG
>JAFDBU010000250.1 GCA_019313095.1 Deltaproteobacteria bacterium
AGCGCATTTGATAAAATCAACATCCTAACCTCAGGAGATTCCTCGCGGCTTGCCGCGGGGAGCTTCAAATTTAAAAGAATATATCTTCGATTTCATTTTGCCTTCAAGATATCATCCTTCAAAATACTTTTATATATTTTACCATATAATAGCCTGATGACCTAGCGTTGAACGAAAAAATCACTGAAAAACTGATAAGAAACACCAGGTCATTTATTCAATTCCAAAAAGCGGCCAATTAAATAAAAATGTAATCTCTTGGCAAGCCTAAAAAAAAATTATAAGATAGCATACTTTTTTTCCTTTTAAATTAAATTTAATTACAAAAAACAAGGGACACAACAAAATGCTTGTTAAAGATATTCTGAATTCAAAAAAAATCTGTATAAGTTACGAATTTTTTCCCCCTAAACTTGAAAATGACTGGGACAGGCTGTTCCAGACCATTTCAGACCTAATCCCCCTGGAGCCTGCTTACGTAAGTGTAACCTACGGCGCCGGTGGTTCCACCCGGGACCGTACCCATGAACTTCTGGTACGGATCCAGGAAGAAACAGACCTCACCGTGGTATCACATTTAACCTGTGTCGGTTCAACCAGGGATGACATCCATGCAATCCTCAGCAAATACAATGATCACGGCATTGAGAACATCCTGGCCCTGAGGGGTGATCTGCCGAAGGGACAGACGGAATGGGTACAGCCGGAAAACGGTTTCGCCTATGCTGCTGAACTGGTGGCCTATATAAAAAAATATTTTCCCCAAATGGGTGTCGGCGTAGCCGGCTTCCCTGAAGGCCACCCTGAAACCCCCAATCGCCTTAAGGAGATCGAGTATCTTAAAGAAAAAATAGATGCAGGAGCGGATTACATTGTCACCCAGCTCTTTTTCGATAATCGCGATTTTTACGATTTCTGCGAACGGTGTGAATTGGCCCATATCAACGTTCCCATCATTGCCGGGATCATGCCTATCTCTACAAAGCACAGCATGATCCGGATGGCTGAGCTTGCAGCCGGGGCCCGCATCCCTGCCAGGCTGCTGAAGTCAGTTGAACGGGCCGGCAGTGATGAGTATGTTGAAAGAGTGGGGGTACACTGGGCAACCGAGCAGGTTCGAGACCTGATCGACAACAATGTCAGGGGAATTCACCTCTATACCCTGAACTGCTCAACTGCTACGCTCCGCATGTACAAATCCCTTGGTATCCACAGTTCAACCCAGCTCACACTGTAAAACGACTCAGATTTTTATAAACACTCCTGTGTCTGAACCCTACCGGAATGTCCCACCGGCAGTTACTCCTTATTAAGGTTAATGGGTTGCCCGTAAAATATTATGAAAAAAGATCCTAGACAGAAACAACCCGTGCACTATGGCTGGTATATCGTTGCAGCAGGCATGCTCTGCGTGTTTGCCGGCCTCGGATTCGGCCGCTTTGCTCTGGGGATGCTTCTGCCGGCCATGGGCGAGTCGCTTAAGCTTTCTTACTCGCAGATGGGCCTGGTCAGCACTGCAAATTTTGTCGGCTATCTCCTCGCTGTACTTGCCTGCAGTTATATCAGTTCAAAAATCGGCAGCAGACTGTTGATCTTCCTGGCCCTGCTATTGGTAGCGATTTCCATGCTTCTGGTGAGCCTGGCCAACAGTTTTATTTCTGTGATTTTTTTCTATACCCTGACAGGCATGGGAAGCGGTGCTTCAAATGTTCCGATGATGGCCCTGGTCGCTTCATGGTTCAGCACCGGGCAGCGTGGCAAGGCGGCAGGATTTATTGTTATTGGCAGCGGTTTTGCCATTCTCCTCTCCGGCAAGCTTATCCCCTATATCAACCAATTGAACCCGGCGGACGGCTGGCGCACCAACTGGCTGGTCCTTGGTATTATTGTCCTCATTATTTCAATTACCTGTCTACTGGTAATTCGAGATTCACCTGCAGAGTTAGGCCTGGAACCTTTTACCGGCAAAGAAAAGATAACACAGGTTGCAAGGATCTATTTTGACAACGGCCTTGCAGCGGTCAGCAAAAAAGACATCTATCACCTGGGGGTTATCTATTTTCTCTTTGGCTATACCTATGTTATTTATGCAACCTTTATTGTCACCACTCTGGTTCAGGAAAGAGGTTTTTCAGAGACAGTTGCCGGCAATTTCTGGTCCTGGGTCGGTTTTCTCAGTCTCTTCTCCGGCCCGGTATTCGGCACCCTGTCTGACAAGTTCGGCAGGAAGACCGGTCTTGTCATGGTATTTATCATCCAGATGTTCGCTTACCTGCTGGTTGCCCTTTCTTTGCCAGGCATCTTTCTCTATCTTTCAATCGGCTGTTACGGCATCGTAGCCTGGTCAATACCATCTATTATGGCGGCGCTGGTAGGAGATTACGTCGGACCACAGAAAACGGCTCGTGTCTTTGCTTTTATCACCTTTATCTTTGCCCTCGGACAGATTGCCGGCCCGGCAGTAGCTGGATTTCTGGCTGAAACGTCCGGAACCTTTTCCAGCAGTTTTCTGATGGCTTCCCTTTTTGCAGGATTGGCGGTCGTGCTGTCAGGTCTTCTGAAAAAACCGGCCGGGATCTGAAGCTCTTCTGAGAAAGCGAAGGAGTAAGTACGCGCTGACCATTTTCATAGCGCGACACTTCTGGAGAAATTAGAGGAAATTTGAACTATCTTTTCACCCGGATAACAGATAAATCTTCGGGCAGAACCTTAAATCACACCGACTATAAGAACTTCTTTTTCCCTTGCTGTTACCCTACCGTTCCTGTACTCTTTTAAAAATTTAATTAACTGCACCAAACTACCGCAAACGTTCTCAGCCAATGGAAAACCATTTTCACCTTGCCGGAGATATTGGAGGGACTAAAACCATCCTGGCGCTTTATTCCAGCGAAAAAGGCCTGTTCAATCCACTTTGCGAAACAAGTTATCAAAGCCGTTCCTATCCCGGACTTGACGAAATCATAGAGGATTTCTTTTATCAGGCCAACACCCCTGCCGAAACAGCATGTTTTGGAGTTGCAGGTCCGGTCAGGGGAGACAGGGCTGTCATTACAAATCTGCCATGGCAGCCTGATGTCAAAGCCCTGCAGGCTGCACACGGCTTTACCCGGGCGACCCTCATCAACGATCTGGTCGCAACCGGCTATGCCATTCCACACCTTCCAGCATCTGACTTTATCACTCTTAATAAAGGCAGACGGGAAAATGAAGGCGCTCTCGGAATTATTGCCCCGGGCACAGGTTTAGGAGAGGTTGTCTTTATCTGGGGGGGAACAGAATACCTGCCGGCTCCTTCTGAGGGCGGCCATGTTGATTTCGGCCCTTCCTCTAAAACGGAATACCAACTGTTTGAGTTTTTCAAAGAACGGTACGGACATGTCAGTTTTGATAGGATTTGTTCAGGTCGAGGCCTGCCGGTTATTTATGACTTTTATAAATCTTTCTGTCAGATTGACGAACCAGAGTGGCTGGCAGAAGAACTGACTGCTGCTGAAGATCCGGCCCCGGTCATTGTATCCGCAGCCCTGGCTGCCGAAAAAAAATGTGAAATCGCCCTTAAAACGGTACTGCTTTTTACGTCTATCCTGGGAGCTGAAGCCGGCAATCTGGCCCTCAAGGGTCTTACCACCGGAGGCATGTATCTGGGCGGCGGCATCCCCCCCCGCCTCCTTCCCTTTCTGGAGGAAAAGACATTCATGGCATCATTTACCAACAAAGGCCGGTTGAGTTACCTTATGAATGATATACCGGTCAAGGTGATACTTAACCCCAAAGCAGCGCTTATCGGGGCAGCTTCCGTCGGCCTCGGTTTGCAGTTTGGGTCCCTGTAACCTGATTTCTTCACATGGATAAAAAACTCGTACAGCGTTTGCTCATAGTTGCGGCAATTATTGCTGTGGTGATTCTCTTTAAAGGCCTTGGCCTGGGGCAATACCTCTCCCTTGATTATTTAAAGATTTCACAGGATAAATTCACCCAGATTTATGCCAGCCACCGTTTACCGGTTATTGCCGCCTACATGGCAATCTACATAATGGTTACAGCCCTTTCCCTGCCCGGAGCTGTTGTCATGACCCTTGCCGGCGGCGCCATGTTCGGTTTATGGGTCGGGGTGCTGGTTGTATCATTTGCCAGCACCGTTGGTGCCACCCTTGCCTGCTTCGTGGCCCGATTCCTCTTGAGGGACTGGGTACAGAATAAATTCGGTGAAAAATTAACCAGGATTAATACAGGTATTGAAAAGGAAGGATCATTTTACCTTTTTTCCCTGCGCCTGGTCCCCATATTTCCGTTTTTTTTTTTCTTCCTGGCCATGGGATTGACGCCCATGAAACTCTGGACGTTTTACTGGGTTTCCCAGATCGGCATGTTTCCCGGGACCATGGTCTATGTAAATGCCGGCAAAGAACTTGGCCGGCTTGAATCACTGTCCGGCATACTGTCCCCCGGTCTCATCATTTCTTTCATCATCCTGGGACTCTTTCCCATTACCGTAAAAAAACTGCTTTACCTGTACAAAAAAAAGACAGGCAAGTTACTCCCTGAAGATAAGGAGCTGAAGCATGGCAAATTATGATTTTGATATTGGTGTATTGGGCGGCGGCGCTGCCGGGCTTACCATTACTGCCGGTGCGGCTCAGCTGGGGGCCAAAACTCTCCTGGTGGAAAAATCTCCGGCCCTGGGCGGCGATTGTCTGCACTACGGCTGTGTACCCAGCAAGACCCTGATCAGGACCTCTAAAGTATATCATGATATCAGGCAGGCAGCAAAATACGGACTGCCGCCGGTTGATTTACAGCCTGTCGATTTCAAACAGGTTTCTAAACGTATACGATCTGTCATCAACACGATTCAAAAGCATGATTCCGTAGAACGGTTCTGCTCGCTTGGAGCCAGGGTGGAATTCGGCCAGGCTGAATTTATTGACGAACATTCCATCCGGCTCAACGGCAAGTCATATTCCGCCAGGACCTGGGCCGTTACAACCGGCTCATCTCCTGCCATCCCTCCCTTCGATGGGCTTGATTCTGTTTCATATCTGACAAATAAGGATATATTCTATATGAACACCCTCCCGGGATCCATGATTATCCTTGGCGCCGGCCCCATAGCCGTTGAAATGGCCCAGGCATTTAACAGGCTTGGCACGAGGACAACCGTGATCCAGCGCTCGGCCCATATACTGAGCCGGGAAGACAGGGATATGGCAGATACGGTAATGGGAAGACTAACAGATGAAGGCGTTCAATTTACTCTCGAGGCATCCATTATTTCGATTGCAGAAAAGAACGGCCGCAAGGAAGTAACATTCAAAAACAATGATGGTGAACTAAAGACTTTAACTGCAGATGCTCTTCTGGTTGCAACGGGTAGGGCACCAAATGTTGACGGACTGGGACTTGAAAAAATCGGTCTTGCTTTTACTAATAAAGGAATAGGGGTCGACAGCCGTTTACGGACAAACCACAAACATATCTATGCTGCAGGAGATATTACCGGTCAATACCAGTTTACCCATGCTGCGGGCTATGAAGGTTCCATAGTCGTCACTAACGCTGTTTTCCATCTGCCTCGTAAAACAGATTATACCTTCCTGCCCTGGTGCACCTATACCAGCCCTGAACTGGCAAGTATCGGGTTGAACGAAAAGGGGGCTGCAGCCGCCGGCATTAAATATTCCCTCTGGACTGAGGAATTCAGGAATAATGACAGGAGTCTTACCGAAGGCGAAGAAACCGGGAGCATAAAAATGTTGCTGGATGAAAAGGAAAAGCCCGTCGGCATCCAGATCCTGGGCCTGCATGCCGGTGACCTGCTGAATGAATGGGTTGGCCTGTTAAACGGAAAAGTAAAGCTTTCGACACTGGCCGGCGCAATCCACCCCTATCCG
>JAFDBU010000251.1 GCA_019313095.1 Deltaproteobacteria bacterium
AACTAAAGATGCCATCACAAAACCCAGAGTGAATATGTCCATACCCAATAACCCCCTATTTAGTTAAAGGCTTTCATGTTCAAATTTTTGAAATCCCCGTTCCTTCTATATAGGCGTCTTTGCTTTTCCGGGATTTTGGTGTAAATGATTTGCTTACTTTTTCTTTACATTGGTAAAGTATAGTAATGCAACTTCTGTTTCAGAAATAATAACAAATCAAGGATCTTTCAGATGAGCAGCCATGATAAATACATGAAAGAGGCTCTGCAGGAGGCAAAAGAAGCTCTTCTGACAGGAGAGTTCCCGGTGGGCTGCGTCATGGTGTACAAAGATGAAATTGTCAGCAGAGGCAGGAGGATCAATTCCAGGCCCCCACATGAAAACGAACTGGATCATGCGGAAATTATGGCTCTCAGGCAGCTTTTGGTCCGGCATCCGGAAATCAACCGCTCCGGCATTGTTGTCTATTCAACCATGGAGCCCTGCCTCATGTGTTATGTTACGCTCCTGCTTAACGGTATCCGCAGAATCGTCTATGGATACGAGGATATCATGGGAGGGGGCACCAATCTTGCTTTAAAACAACTTTCCCCTCTATACAGCGATATGTCGGTTGCGATAACATCCGATATCTTGCGGCAGGAAAGTTTGGAACTTTTCAGGGACTTTTTTGCTGACAAGGAGAATACTTACTGGCGGGACAGCCCTTTAGCACGCAACACACTTTCGCAATTAGCCGCCGGATCGGAAAAATGATACAGCCACAAGCCAGAACCGTGGGATTCAAACGCGGTGAGAGAAATGTCTTTTTTCATATCCTGACAGCCTGCAACCTCTCCTGCAGCCACTGCTACATCAACCCCGAAGAGCACGGGACGGAAATGGCAACACGTGACAGCCTGGAAAAATGGCTGAAACTTTTTTACGACCCGAATAAAGAAACCAATGTCATTTTTCTTGGCGGCGAACCAACCATGCATCCTGATCTGCCCCATGCCATCCGCCTGGCCAAAAAACAAGGTTATGCCTCTGTCACCCTTGACACAAACGGTTTCCTGTTTCATGATTTCCTGTCGCAGGTCAAACCCACTGACCTCGATTTCCTGAGCTTCAGCCTGGACGGTCCCAGGCCTGAAGTGAATGATCAACTCCGTGGCCACGGAGTTTTTGAGACCTGCACCAGGAACCTGCAGAAAGCTGTTGCCGCTGGTTTCAATGTCAGCCTGATCTACACGGTAAGCAGGTACAATATTCAACACCTGCATGAAATGGCGCCCCTGCTGGCAAATTGGGGCGTCAATCGCTTTTTCATCCAGGTGATAGGCATTCGTGGCAAGACAGCAAAGAACGGAGCTGACAAATGGCAGCTGACGCCTGAAGAATGGCTGGCAGAGATTCCCACGGCTGCGGCGGCAGCAGCAGCTCTCGGAATTACCGTTACCTACCCAAAGGTATTTCTGGAGCCGAACGAAAAATTTGAATGTGCCGGCAGGGTCGCGGAAAATTATTTCATCTTTCCCAATGGCAGGGTTTACCAGTGTCCGCTCTGCGAGGATTATCCAGTGCACGGATACATGATAGAGGAAAACCGGCTCATACCCAATACCGGTTTTACTGAAACCAGACTCTTCGGTCTCGATATTCCGGAAGGCTGCGTCATAAACAGGCTCCTGCAGCCGGAAAATCTCAGCTACGATGCGGCTGGCAAACCCTTATACAAGGTCTCCTGCTGCCTGCTCAAACAGGAAATGAAGGGAAGCTAGATGTTCTTCTATAAAGAAAGCATTGTTAAAACATATCCAAAAGAGAAACCCTGAATAAATTTTATGCTTGAAGGCCGTTTCACGCAGCCGCGCAGTACCCCTAAAAACGGGGCATAAACTCCGCAAAGATCGGATAAGCGACTCGTCGGGGCACCTATGGTGCGACATCCCGATGTCGGCAAATATAATACTACCGACGATTGACGGCGATGCTCAGCGACACAGGATGGTGCTACAACCTAAATTTCTGTTATTTTGTGATTCATAAAAAAGATGACATGAAATAACTTAATGATCTCATAACTTATAACATTATATTATTTCTATTCATGTTTTCTTTTTTTAGGCTTTTTCCCAGAAACATGTACTCCTTTTTCATCTGCGGTGTCCAGCTCATAACCGGTACCGGCGCAAGCCGCGCATTCATCATTTGATAACAGAAACCTGCTCACCCCTTTGAAATAACTGACCTGGCCCGTGCCGCCGCACACCTCGCAGAATTTTTTCTTATCCTTTATTGCCATTCCAACATTTTACTGAACAAATTAATTTTTGTCAGTCTCCGACATATCATTATGATATTTCAGAAAACTCCGTTTACTGGTAGAAAGAAATCAGATCCTTACAAAAAATTTTTGCCTGATACCTTAAATAACAGATAATCATGAACCCGAAAGATGAAATCGTCCTGATTGTTGATAAGGACAACAAAGTAACCGGTAGCGCTCCCAGGCATCAAATGCGGGCCAGTGGTTTGCCACATCGGGCAACCTATATTCTTGTCTTCAACAGCTTGGGCGAACTGTTTGTCCAGAAGCGGACCATGACCAAGGATATCTATCCGGGATATTATGATGTTGCAGCCGGAGGAGTAGTCCTGGCCGGAGAATGCTATGACGAATCCGCCAAACGTGAACTTGCTGAGGAACTGGGCATAAAGGAGACTGATCTCACCTCCCATTTCACATTTTTTTATCAAGAAGATAAAAACAGGGTCTGGGGCAGGGTCTACTCATGTATCTATGATGGTGAGTTAATCCTGCAGGCAGAAGAAGTTGAAAGCGGATATTTTATGTCACCGCTGGAGGTGCTTGCGCTCAGCAAAAAGGAGCCGTTTACCCGGGACGGGATTTATGTATTGAAACGGTATCTAGAACTGCAATAATGGATTCTGCAACCACCTTATTGATAATAATATAAGAATGAAGCAGGTACAGGTTTAAAAACATTTTGCTTGGTTTTAAAAAGCAGGTTTTCAGTCTGTCGCCTGTCATTGGCGGTTATATAATTTTGTCATAACATCAGGGGGCGTCATGAAACTTGTTGCCGCCGTAAACGACATTCATCTGGCGGCCCTCTATCCAAAGGGCAGGGCCATTTCAGACCCTGCCCTAATAATAAGTAATGTCATAAATAATTAGTTAGCTTCTCTTATTCTTACTATGTAAAATGCTCCCCCTATAATAATTGTCAACATACTAAATAACATTGCCAGTGCAAACATCATTCCATAGTTAGTAGCCAGCCAACTGAATCCTACAAATGGAGTAAGCACCACTCTAACAGCAGAGCGTAAAACACCATGCTGTGCTATATAGTTAGCCATTGGCGGAGAATATTTGTAGTAGGCTTCAACTAATGTAGTACCAAGTCTATTTGTGAGCAGGTAAGAGTCCCTGAAATGTCGCAGTGTCATAACATGGGGTTCCATATAAGAACCATATGCTGACGTGGCGATAAAACAGGCACTACTGCTGCTTCCACCGCCGGTGCTAACAAAAGCTGCCCCCCCCGGATCATCAATAATACCGTCTGCCGTAAGGTCATGGTCGCCTCGTTCGCCGTCAACGAAATGCAAGGTAATGACATTGCCGTCCAATTCTGCACCCGTTGTCCCGTCGTAAAGAAATTCATACCAGTGATCGGTGTTGTTATCCGGTGTAGGGCCGTATTTCCAATACGTTATGGGTGCTTCACCATCAGGCAGAGTAATGGTTACTGTGGTCGAATTACCCGCACCGAACCCGGTTACGGCAAATCCAAACAAATCAAATGGAAAAGTAACTCCTGCAGGTAAATCTGCCACCTGATCAGTCGCCAGGGTATACACATCTTCCAGTGAGTTTTCTTCATCAGTTGAGACAGTCACACGATCC
>JAFDBU010000252.1 GCA_019313095.1 Deltaproteobacteria bacterium
AAGGCACTTCAAAATAAACAAGGGGTCAACCCAATATGAGCTAACCCCTTGATATCATTATGGTGCCGAAGGCCGGACTCGAACCGGCACGGGCGTGGCCCACTACCCCCACAAGATAGCGTGTCTACCAGTTCCACCACTTCGGCAAAGTTAAAATCTTTCTCGTTATCTTCCTTACGCCTGCTATTCGTTGGCCCTGCCTCCTTCACTGGCAGGAAACTGTGCCGGAACAGGTTCATCAGGAGCTGCTTCCGGCATGGGAATCCTGTCCGGGATCTGTTCTGCTGTCTGGCTCGGCTGTTCAGCCGGAGCAGGAGCAGAATAACCACCCATGACCGAGCTTGTTGTTCTGTGGGCGGAAATATAGGCCAGTGAAATTGAGGTCACCATAAAAATAACTGCAGCGGCAGTAGTAATTTTATTCAGCATAGGTACAGGCCCCTCCGTACCAAAGAGGGACTGCCCGCCGCCGCCAAATGTGGCGCCGATATCAGCCCCCTTCCCATGCTGCAGCAAAACGATAGAAACCAGAAATACACAAACGATAATATGAATAATTGTCAGTATTGTAACCATTAACTTTCGCTCCTTTGCCGGAGCCCTTTTTTATGATGCAGCTTACTGAAAACAAATAATGCGCTCAAACGATTCCGCATTGAGCGCAGCCCCACCTACCAAAGCGCCGTCAATATCATTCTGCTGCATCAGGATATCGATATTGTCCGGCTTAACCGACCCACCATACAATATTCTTATCTGAGCAGCAATGTTTTTCTCATATAAATCTGCCAGCAGTCCTCTGATGAAGCTGTGTGCCTCCTGTGCCTGGGCTTCCGTAGCTGTTTTGCCTGTGCCGATAGCCCAGACAGGCTCATAGGCCACAACAAGCTGGCCGCCGTCTGTCAATGCAACACTGTCCAGGCCTGCACGCACCTGGTTTTCAAGCACTTGCATGGTTTGACCTGCCTCGCGCTGCTCCAAGGTTTCACCTATGCAGAAAACCGGAATGAGACCGGACTGCAGGGCGCCCTTTACTCTTCTGTTGATCATTCGACCAGACTCTCCGAATACATGTCGCCGTTCTGAGTGGCCTACAATGGCCATACCACAGCCAATATCCCTTAACATGATCCCGGAAATCTCACCAGTGAATGCGCCTTTTCCCTCCCAATGGACATTCTGGGCTCCAAGCATCACACCTGTGCCTGCAATGACACTTTCAACTGCTGCTAATGCCGTGTAAGGCGGAGCGATCATGACTTCCCGGTCAGGAACTCTGGCGGCTGCCTTTACAACTGCTGCTGCCAACTGTCGGGCTTCCTCAATATTTGTATGCATCTTCCAGTTGCCTGCTATCAGAGGCTTACGATCCATGGGCTCACTCCGTTTGTTTTAAATTGAAAAGTGAAAAAGTAAAATTGAGAATTTGAAAACATTTCCATTTTCAATTTTCCATTTTTCCTTCAAGAGCGGCAACACCTGGCAAAACCTTGCCCTCCATGAGCATGAGGAATGCACCGCCGCCGGTTGAGATATAGGATATATTGCTTGATTCACCGGCCCGATGCACTGCCACGTCGGTATCACCGCCGCCGACAATTGTCAAAGCATGTGAGGTTGCAAGTTTCTGCACCATAGCCATGGTGCCCCGGGAAAAGGCATCCATTTCAAAAGCCCCCATGGGGCCGTTCCAGATAATGGTCCGGGCATCTTCCAGGGCCTCACCAAAGAGCATGGTTGTGGCAGGGCCTATGTCTAATATCATCCAGTTTTTGGGAACCTCCTGGACCGTGGTTCTCTTGGTCTCGGCCGTTGGATCAAACCTGTCGGCAACTATACAGTCCACGGGCAGGTATAATTTCACCTCCTGTTTTTGGGCCTTGACAATAAGTTCAGCTGCTGTTTCCAGAAGATCGTTCTCAACTTTTGAGGCCCCAACTTCGTGCCCCTGTGCCTTTAAAAAGGTATTGGCCATGGCCCCGCCGATGATCATCTTGTCGACCCTGTCGATCATGTTGCGCAGAGCACCAAGTTTGCTTGACACCTTGGCGCCTCCTACAATAGCTACCAGTGGACGGCTTGGATTGTCAACCGAGCGGTGAAAGTTATCCATCTCTTTCTGAAGCAGAAAACCAGCTCCACTCTCCTGAAAGTATTCGACCACACCCACAACTGAAGCATGGGCCCGGTGCGCCACGGCAAAGGCATCATTGATGTAGACGTCTGCGAGGTTTGCCAGCTGTTGACAGAAGTCAGGGTCATTTTTCTTTTCCTCGTTATGGAACCTCAGATTCTCAAGCAGCAGGATATCTCCCGCTGCCATTTTGGCCACCATGGCTTCAACCTCAGGCCCTATGCAGTCCGGCGCCAACATTACCTCTTTATCAAGAAGCCTAGAGAGCCTTTTGGCAACCGGAGCCAGGCTGAACTTCTTCTGGCGCTGTCCGTCGGGCCGACCAAGATGGGAAATAATAATTATCTTTGCTTGTTCATCGAGTGCATGGTTGATGGTTGGCAGGACCCCCCGGATCCTGGTATCGTCAGTGATATTGCCCTGGTCATCAAGCGGCACATTGAAATCTACCCGGATGAGTACTTTTTTTTCTTTTATATCAAGGTCTCTGATATTCTTCATTGACCCCCCTTATCTTATAATCGTGTTTGGATTGGAGTTTTCGATTTTACGCTTCATAATAATGGCATCTTCCGCCGGTTCAATATAGTAGTTATTTCGTTTTCCTATTATAGAAAAACCTTCCTTCTCATAGAGATTCCTGGCCGCGGTATTTGAGACCCTCAGCTCCAGAAAACAGTTTTTCACACCTTTTTCACTGCAGAACTTCACAACAAAATCAAGCAGTTGCCGGCCCACCCCCTTTCGGCGCTCACTTTGTACCACGGATAATTTGAGAATTTCGGCCTCATCCACCATAACCCGCCCGCACAAAAAAGCTATGACCTTGTCTGTTCCTTTACGGCGCACAACAAACTGAAACCCTGTCGGTTGTGCCAGTTCGCCCTCCAGTTGGTCCCGGTTCCAGGCAGAGAGGGCATCTGCTTCCAGTGTCAGAATTTCCGGTAAATCTTCCGGCTGCATTGGCAGGATAATCAGGCTGCTGCATCCCACAACAAGGCTATATCATTTTCTCGGTTATGGAAACTGTCAGGTCTCCGAGCATATTGGTATAACTGCCGAACTCATTATCGTACCAGCCGTAAATCACGGCCTGGGTCACCGGCACCTCAATTACCGGTGAACTACCGGGTTCAATATTGCAGCTCTTTACCTTATCAAGATTCACCCGGATGGTTGCTGTTCGGGTATGGGTTTCCGTCGCTTCAATTACAGTTGCCGCGCATGGCAGGCAGACAATATCGGAGGAGACATTCTGCTCCTCTGAATAATTGATATACGGAGAATGCTTGGCGTATTCACTGTAAATAGAATTTATCAGATCCCTTTTAATCGGATTTTCCAAATCATCCTGAAGGTTAAGCACCAGCACGATCAGGGAACCGGTTGAAGTGGGAATACGAACGGACTCAGCAATGAAGCCGATATTTTTCATCTCCGGAATAACCAGGCCAAGGGCCCTGGCTGCACCGGTGGTGGTAAGGATTATGTTATTTAATATAGAGCGGTTTTTGCGCAGGTCGCTGGCTCCTGCAGACGGAAGTCTGTCAAGCACCTGTTGGCTGCCGGTGGCAGCATGCACTGTTACCATTGAGGCACTTAAAAAGTTATCAGCACCAAAATGATCCAT
>JAFDBU010000253.1 GCA_019313095.1 Deltaproteobacteria bacterium
GAGGAATGCGTTCGCTGTTCCTGCTCATCATTCTCTTTTCGTTTTGGTCTCTGAATACTTGCTTTGTTTTATTATTTAACGAAGCGTTCTGTAAAACTGCATAAATTATCCAACCATAGTGGAAACCACCTCCATTTGAAGTTCCTTTGATAAATTTTCAGGTTTTCCAAATAATTTATTGCTCCATCCCCCGGGTTGTGATAACCATATTGAAGTCCCCTGATCTTATTGTTTCATGCAGAAATGGTGGAAAGCCCTCGATATCAGGCGAAGAAAAATTTTTTCATCTCCCTGCAGACAATATTTATATGAAGGTATCAGCGTTTCCGGAGAAGAAGTATTGAAGGATTTAGCTACAACGAGAAGGTTGAGATCTTATGCGTTTAAGCGGTTCTGAAACGATTCTGGCTGTTGATGATGACCCAATCATGCTTGAACTCGTCGCAGGAGTTCTTAATCCTCTCGGATACAAGGTTCTTCTGGCAAACTGTGGGGAGCAGGCTCTTGAAATAGCGGCTTCACACCAGGATAAAATTGACCTGCTTTTAACTGATGTTCTGCTGCCCGGAATAAAAGGCCAGGAGCTGGCCAGGCAGATCATCACTACCTGTCCTGAGGTAAATGTACTTTTCATGTCCGGCTATCTTTGTCCTTCAATGGCTCACAGTCATAATGAAAAAGGAGTTGAGGCCTTCCTCCAGAAACCTTTCACCCCAAGCGCTATGCTGCAGAAGATGAGAAAACTTCTAGATTAGCGATTGTGACATTGTGAAAAATATGGCCGATAAGATAGAAAAAGAGTTCAGCAGAAAAGATTTTGCTGATTATCTGGCATCCCTGGCGGAACAGATCCGTTCCGGCAGACTATCCTCTGGGAAAGGTTTGTGGACAGTCCCTGAAAATTTTGGCGCAAAAATACAACTCAAAGAGAAAAAAGGGCGTATGGAGTTGAAGCTCAATTGCCGCTGGTCTACTCTCGGTGATTATACCCAGCAGGACAGGGACCGGATAAATAACTGGCATGAGTCCATTAAAACAGTCAAAAAAAGAATGGGCTCTTCTTTCAGGGAAGTGACTAAAGCCGTCGGGAAAGGAATGTTTCCGGGCAAGAAATCATTAGACGATTTTATTGCCACTTCAAGGGTTTTCGCTGAGTCGGCTGAGCCTGAGTGGAGCGATGCAATGGATGAGTATATGGACCATTTAGAGAATTTTATCCGGGCTGTTAAGGATCAACAGCTTGAAGTCATGCTCCATGAAATCAGAGATTTGCAAAACCGGATGAAAGTCTGCCATAAAGAATTTAAATAGATGATTTATCGCAATAAGCTGTCGCTGATTTTACCAGCAGGAGTTTTCAGGATCTGCACGAGTGCTATCCCGTGTTTTTCGAATAGTGTTTCATAAACAAACCCATTCCCCAGATATTCCAATCGTGTCAGAACAACGTCGCCTGAAACTGGTGCCCGTACCTCGGTCAGTTTTTCAGCGTAGAAATTAAATGAAGGGTAATGAACCTTCCAGGGAATAACATTGAGGTTTTCTTTTCTGGCAAAAAACGCTGCCGATTTAACAGGTTGCTGGAGAATATTGCCGGAGATCGGCAAGATGAGAAAATTGATCATGCTTACAAAAAGCAGGCCCAGAACACCATATTTTAAAGAGGGAGGAACAGGTTTTATGAAGGACAAAGCGGTTAGCAGCATAATAACAGCACCCAGTATCAACCGATAAGAAGCATCGAGATATATTGTTCCTTCCACCAAAGCGTTTCTGATAAATTCATTCCCAATGGATTCTGCAGTATACGGCGCCAGGTAAGAAATAAACAAAAAGGGGCAAATGAACAGGAGCGGCCAGATAAAGATGTTTATGGAATTGCTGCAGGTGTCTTCAGTCCTGGCCATGATAATGAACAGAGGCGGAAGACAACAAGCCGGGGAAAATACAGAGTCTGGCTGAGACAGTGGTAAAAGTAAAAATGCCAGGACAAACCAGATGACAAGGAACTTTATCAGGTTGTCTGACAGAAGTTTCCTGATAGTAAAAATCGCCTTCAGGAATATACCGCTGAAAGGCAGCAGCCCAATAAATAGGAGTACCGGATATAAATAATAGGGCAGGGAAGCACCGATGAAATTATAATTTTTGATTTCTCCTGACGGCAGCATAAGCAGCTCATTTATTAAAGCCTCGCCGTGGAGCATAAATTCACCCAGATACCAGGGGATGACAATAAGTCCGAAAACCAGCAGCCCCACAGGATTGAAGAACAGGGACACCAGGTCGCGCCATTTTTTATTTGAGCCGAAATAAATAATACTGACAGCAATAGGCAGCACAATGGCAATTGAACCTTTTGTCAGGACCCCCAGTGCCGTAAACATAAATGACCAGTATATATTTCTTTTATGACGGCCATGATAAAATCTGTAAATATTCAGCAGGGTCAGGGTGAGAAAAAGATTGAACAGCGCTTCCGGACTGGAGGTACGTGCGATGAGTGTGACCAGAAGTGAAGCAGTCATAAATATCGCTGCATGCCAAGCTGTCCGGGTATCATAATATCGCCTGGTGAACAAAAAGACCGAAACAGTCCAAAGCAGGGTTGCGATGGCGGATGGCAAACGCAGCGCAAATTCTCCCAGCCCGAGAATTTTTATGCTTGCTGCCTGGGCCCAATAGAAAAGGGGAGGTTTATGGAAAAAAGGGATACCGTTCAGCAGTGCGGCGGTGAAATCCGTATTCGCCACCATTTCCCGAGTGACTTCACTGTAAACCCCTTCGTCAGGATCAAAGAGTGGTGTAGTGCCTAAATGTCCAAAAAAACTGAGGAAAATGAGTAATAACAGGATAGGCAAATACTTTGAAATACTGAAGGCTTTTGGCTTCATATGGTTGGAAACCTGTGTATCAAGATAATATTGCAGTGTTGTTCATCCAGGTACTCAAAATTATCCCCTCCTGAGGATTGTTGAAAAGTAATTTTCATCAGACTTCACGCAGCGTCACAGGTTCTGCTGCACCGAGACTAAGATGGGCCTTGACAAGATGGCCAATAGTATCCCATTTACGTCCCAAGAGGCTGCAGCCGTATGAATCTATGGCAACGGGGTCGTAACCTGCAGCGAGACGATTGGGTGGAGGATCGCAGGTAGGGCCCCAGAGATGTGCCTCCTGCATGCCGATGGTGGCATCGAGCAGGGTAAAATCAGGAGTTCTGTAGCAGTTCAGGTCATAAACAGCTTCCTGGATGCCCTGGTGAAAAGAGGCCTTTTTCCAGCTGCCGCCCTGCTGATAATGGGCAGGTGGAGCCA
>JAFDBU010000254.1 GCA_019313095.1 Deltaproteobacteria bacterium
AAGGTGGATGGTTTGTTATTGGACTTAGGCGTTTCCTCATTACAGTTTGACTCACAGGAAAGAGGCTTCAGTTTTCAAAAAAGCGGGCCACTTGATATGCGAATGGATATACGTACACATCTCACTGCGGAGATAATTATCAACTCATTTAGCCAGGAAGATCTGGCAGATATATTTTTCTACTACGGTGAAGAAAGGCAGGCCCGGCGCATTGCAGCATATATTGTTGAAGAAAGAGCCAGGGAAAAAATTACTACTACTTCACATCTGGCCCGCATTGTTGCCCACGCTGTCCCAAGAAGATATCAGCCCCGAAAAATTCATGTGGCAACAAAAGTTTTTCAGGCGCTGCGTATCGCTGTCAACAGCGAGCTTGACAACCTGACAACGGCACTTGACTCCATTTCAGAAACTCTCAAACCAGGAGGCAGGATCTGCATCATTACCTTTCATTCTCTTGAGGACAGGATGGTAAAAAGAAAATTTAAAGACCTGCCTGGACTTACTATTTTAACTAAAAAACCCGTAACTCCGGCTGAAGAAGAAGTCAAAAGGAACCCAAGGGCCAGAAGTGCAAAGCTTCGGGCTGCATATGTAAAGGGTCGAAACAGGGAGGACGCATAATGTTCAAGGATTATTCTGGCGGCAGGATTATGATTAGCGGCAGGAACAAAATTATTACACCCAGACGGAAACGTTCAATTCTTACCAGTGAATTAATTCCAGGAACCAGACTTGTCTGGAAAACAGTTAGCGCCATGCTTCTGCTTACTCTCGTTATCGGTATAAGCTCAACTGTCTGGTACGGCCTGCAGGTCAAGGTTGCCCTAGACCAAATTGGCCGAGGCAAGGAAACAAACAATACATTATATAATGAAAACAAACTGTTAGTTGCCCAACGTGATCTGATGCTGACTACGGATCATATGAAGGAGGCAGCTAAAAAGCTTCGTCTGGTATCTCCCTCTGAAAACCAACTGAGATATCGATAATATACATAATTTGAAGTAATCACAGGGTTTTTTAAAGTTGTATGACTGAGCAAGCCAGAAAAAAATTACGGCGGCGAAAGCTGCTCCCAAATCAAAGAAGGAAAAAAATGCGCTTCCTTCTGCTGACTCTTGCTCTGATACTTGGATCAGGGGCCTTCTTATTTCATTACGCAAAGCTTGATACCTTCGCAAAAATCCTGATATGGCTTAAGGAAAACAAACCTGCAGATGTCACAGCCTCAACTCCATCAGCTACCCCCCGGGGCAATATTTACGATCGAAATTTCAGGCCGTTGGCTGCCACATATAAATCCTACTCCATATATGCCCGTCCCTTGGAAATGGAAGATCCCGCAGCTGCAGCAGCCCTTTTGGAACAAATCCTGGGTTTTGAACAAAAAAATATTTTAGCAAGTTTAAGAAGTGAACGGGGATTTGTCTGGATTGCCAAGGGAATAGATCAAGATCAGGCCGAAGGCATAAAAAATCTTAATATCAAAGGTCTGCACCAGGTCGTTGAGACAAAACGATTCTACCCCAATTATGAAACAGCTGCCCATGCAGTGGGATTTGTCGAAGATGATCAGGGGCTCGACGGCATAGAGTTTCACTACAATTCACTCCTCAGGGGCGACGAGATAAGCAAAGCCGAATTAAAAGCTTTAAATATGGATACCGGCACTGAAATCGGCCAAATCGCTGCCCATCTGGTCCTGAATCTCGACCTTCTGATCCAGTCTAAAATCGAAGGGTATCTCACAGAAAGGATCAAACTTACCGGCGCAACAAGTGGCTCAGTTCTCCTGATGGATGCTAATACCGGTGAGATACTCGGCATGGCCAGTTTTCCTGCTTTTAACCCTAATCGCTACTGGGAGTTTTCCAGCACAGCACTCAATAATCATGTTGTAAGTGAACCGGTCTACCCTGGAGAACTCGCTCTTATATTCCAGCAGGCGGCAGCAATTAATTTCAAAAACGAAAGGAAATCATTGGTTTCGGACGGTTTAACCGCTGCAGAACCTATACCAATAATTGAACCGGAAGTACTGAAACGAAGAAAATTATTCGTGGCACCAAAGATTGATACTGTTGATCCTGAATATTTTGTCCGTTTTGCCAAACTTTTGGGTTTTAACCAAAAACCAGTAACCGACATACCTCTGAAAAATGAAATATCCGGCACTTCCTCGCTCCTGCTTACTGACCCATTCTATCAAGTTTCCGCTTTACGGCTTCTCACAAGTTTTACAGCACTTGTCAATAACGGCAGGATTGTTAAACCCCACCTGCTGAACAAGGCTTACCCCAGAGAAAAAACAAGCCCCGTTGAGCCGATTCTGACCAACGTTGAACAAAATTACATTCTGCATCCTGACACTGGCAGTGAGCTGATTGACTTCCTTGCTGTTAAATGGCTGAAAATGAACAGCAGAAACAATGGTACAAAAGATCCAATGTTTTTTGAGGCCCACCGATTTGCTTCACCAGCTGTAAATTACGGTCAGGCCCCGGTACACACAGGGGCTGTAGAACTGGCTAAACACGATCCCCGTATCCTGCAAAGTGTTATGCTGGGTTCAATTCCCGGTAGAGACCCCAAGCTGACAATGATCGCGGTACTATCCTATCCTGAAAATAACGATGATATCTACCCGGATGCCCTTGAATCATTTGGTAACAAATTCTCACTTCTGAAACCGAATAAGGATATGATTCAAAAGCTGCTTTATGTGGCGGAACAAACGCCTCCGTTGCCCTCCCCTGACTTCTGGATTAACAGTAGCAGTTCAGTGGCAAAAAATTTCGAAACCCCTGATCCTGGAAAAAAAGACCTTGTTGGCAGTGCTGCGGAT
>JAFDBU010000255.1 GCA_019313095.1 Deltaproteobacteria bacterium
AACGGAGTCAACTTTGCTCCAAAGAGCATAATATCTTGATTTATTATGTTTTTACGACTTTTTATTACCATAATATTCTGAATGGGTTTTCTTGAAATGTAAAGGTAGGCTGCCATGGCAAAATATGTCCTGATAGTTGATGATGCGCCCAATATTGTATTATCCCTGGAATTTCTCATGAAAAAAGAAGGATATAATGTCCACTCTGTAAGCAATGGCGAAGAGGCAATGTCTGCTATTGCCGAAAAAGCTCCTGACCTTATCCTCCTTGATGTCATGATGCCAAGAAAGGACGGATATGAAGTCTGCCAGGAACTTCGGGCAAATCCTGACTGGCAGGATATTAAAATTATTATGCTGACCGCGAAGGGCAGAGATGTTGAGCGGGAAAAAGGTTTGGCCCTGGGGGCGGATGACTATGTCACGAAACCGTTCGCTACCCAAGAACTTGTTGAAAAAGTAAAGAGTTTACTCGGCTGAAACGGATTTATTATGTTACCAGACCCCGCGGCCAATGAGGGCAATGGCAACTAACCTCCACGTTAATAAAGCTACTACTTTATGGACCAGGGAGAACTTCTCAAATCCTTACTGCACGAAATGAAAGACGGTGTAGTTGTCTGTGACCCCGAGGCAAAGATAACCCTGTTCAACACCGCAGCTGAGGATCTGTTTGGCCGGAGTCAATTGCTTGGCAAAGGTCAGTATTTATACAATCTGTGCTATCGTCCTCCGGCTGAACAGGCCCTGAGCCTTTTAGAATACAAGCTAAATCTCGACAAACGGTCTCAGTTTCTCCCGTATGTACAATTTTTGAATAAAGCCATCGGCCGGGAACAGTACTTCCGCTGCAGGGTGAGTTTTCTGGCTCCCCGGCCCGAGGTGAAAAATTCTTTTATTCTTCTCTTTGAGGATATCTCTTCCTGGTATACCCCTGAAAATCCGATGTTTATGAAAATTGAAGAGTTTCGGGCCCCGATGACGAATTTACGGGCCGCGGTAGAAAATCTGACCGAATTTCCTGAAATGTCTCCGGTCATGCGCAGCGCCTTTGAAAATGTATTGATCCAGGAAACACTGAATCTGACCGAAGCGTTTAATTCTCTTGCCGGTTCCTGTAATGTCCTTATGCAGACGCAGAATAACCTGACGGAACTGAACGCGGTACTGCTTTTCAGTTATCTGGCACACCACCTGCGCAACAAAAAGATACCTGTTACTTTTTCGTCGGCAGATAGCGGCAGTGTTAAAGTGGATATATACGGGCTGCGGCTCATTTGGGATTATCTTATTGACAGAATACTCCGGCGAGAGAAGAAAAAAGGGGTGATCTGTCAAGCCAGTGCAGGCGAACAGTTTGTTTTTCTGGACTTTATCTGGCCGGGTAAAATCCTAGCCACCGGCTCCGTCAAGGACTTGCTGGAAGATAAGGTGGAGCACAGCCTGGGGGAAATGACCATAGCATCCATTCTCCATACCATGGAGGGGGATATCTGGAGTCAGCAGCAAACCAAATCGAAAAGCATGTTACGTCTTGCTCTGCCGGTTGCCAAGCCTTCCGGCGGTTAAACCTGAGAGGTCCTGTCCATGTCTCCTGTACGAAGAAAGATTCAAAGATTACTGGTGCTTTTTGGATTTGGCTGCCTTGCTCTCAACTATCCGCTGCTGGCCCTTTTTAGCAAAACTTCTTTATGGTTCGGCATTCCGCTCCTCTACCTGTATCTCTTTGTTTTCTGGATTCTTTTTATCGTTTTTATTGCCATAGTAACTGAAAGGAAGAAGCTGCCCAAAACATCATTTCCAATCATTCCAGGCAGGAAGTCAGAGTAACATGCTGCAGGAATGGGTCATACTCCTGGTCTCGCTTTCCTACCTTGGAATTCTCTTTGCAATTGCATATTACGCGGACTGGCGGTCTGACCGCGGCAGGTCCATCATCTCTAACCCTTATATCTATACCTTGTCCATAGCCGTCTACTGCACGGCCTGGACATTTTACGGTTCCGTTGGAAGGGCTGCTGAAACCGGGATCGGCTTTTTACCAATATACCTGGGGCCGACCATCATGGCTTCTTTATGGTGGTTTCTGCTGCGTAAAATGATCCGCATCGCCAAAGTCTACCGCATTACCTCCATAGCCGACTTTCTTGCCTCCAGGTATGGCAAGAGTTCTCTCATTGGGGGTTTGGTTACGATCATAGCAGTTGTCGGCATTATGCCTTACATTTCATTGCAGCTTAAGGCCGTATCCACGAGTTATACGGTAATGCTGCACTATCCGGACCTTGACATGATTCTGCAGCACAAGACTACCATGTGGGGTGATAATGCCTTTTCCGTTGCCATGGTAATGGCTGCCTTTGCCATTCTCTTCGGGACCCGACATATTGACGCTACTGAGCGTCATGAAGGTATGGTTGCAGCCATTGCCTTTGAATCCATGGTCAAGCTCCTCGCTTTCAGTGCAGCGGGTATCTTTATTACATTTATTATGTTCGACGGGCCGTTTGATCTTTTCGACTGGGTCACCCGCTATCCTGAAACCTCCAGGCTCATGCAGCTTGACGTCCTTCCCGGAGGATACGTCAACTGGTTTACCCTGGTCTTTCTTTCCATGATGGCCATTATGTTCCTGCCGCGGCAGTTCCAGGTCCTGGTTGTGGAAAATGTCAACGAGGAACATGTCAGGAAGGCGGCCTGGCTTTTTCCCCTTTACCTGCTGACTATTAACCTTTTTGTTCTACCGATTGCCTTTGCAGGGATGCTGCTGTTTCCGGAAAGACTTGTGCCGCCTGATATTTACGTCTTGGCCCTGCCGCTTACGGAAGGGATGAATATACTTGCACTTTTTATTTATCTGGGAGGGCTGTCAGCAGCGACGGGCATGGTTATTGTCGCTACCATTGCACTTTCGACCATGGTCTGCAATGATCTGGTCATGCCGGTTCTCTTAAGACTGCTTACTATCCAGCATGTGGACCTGAGCCGTTTTCTGCTGTTTGTCCGCCGTTGCAGCATCGTGTTTGTTCTGCTGCTCGGCTATCTATATTACCGGCTGATAGGTGAATCTTATACCCTGGTCACCATGGGGCTGGTTTCTTTTGCAGCTGCAGCCCAGTTCAGTCCGGCAATCCTGTTTGGAGTCTTCTGGAAAGATGCCAGCCGCAGGGCTGCCGTAAGCGGATTAAGCGCAGGCTTCCTGGTCTGGTTTTACACCCTGCTGCTTCCTTCATTTGCGAGGTCAGGCTGGCTGCCGGTTTCCTTTCTTGAACATGGCCCTTTAGGCATTGAACTGCTTCGCCCCTATCAGCTCTTCGGCCTGGACATGTTTGACCCGATTACACATTCCGTGTTCTGGAGCATGCTGGCGAACATCGGGGGTCTCGTCACCATTTCCATCATTGACAAACAAAATACCATGGACCGGATACAGGCCTCTCTCTTTATCGACGTGTACCGCCACAGCGGTGATACCCACCTCTGGAAAGGCACGGCAATGATTAAAGAGCTCAAGGACCTTGTGGCCCGTTTTATAGGACCGTACCAGACTAACAGGGCCTTTGCCAGCTACGCCAGCAGCCATAACGTCGATTTCTCAAAGGAAATGCAGGCTGATGCCGAACTGGTTGAATTTGCCGAAAGGTTACTGTCAGGTGCCATAGGGGCTGCTTCAGCCCGCGTCATGGTCTCCTCGGTTGTGGAGGGCGAGGAGATCAGCCCTGAGGGTGTTATGAAAATAATTGATGAGGCCTCCCAGGTACTTGAATACAGCCATCAGCTCGAAGAAAAATCCATTGAACTGGAAGCGGCCACCAAAGAACTACAGGAGGCCAACAGAAGACTCAAGGAGCTTGACCGCCTGAAGGATGAGTTCGTCTCCACCGTCAGTCATGAGCTGCGCACCCCCCTGACCTCGGTCCGGGCTTTTTCAGAAATTCTGCACGATAATCCTGAAATGAATGAAGCAGAACGCCGGAAATATCTGGATATCATGGTAAAGGAAACTGAACGACTTACCAGGCTGATCAACGAGGTTCTTGACCTGGCCAAGATAGAATCAGGCCGGGCTGACTGGTACATGGAAAATATTGACCTGGCAGAGGTGCTCAAGGAAGCCATTGAGGCAACAAGCCAACTGTTTCGCGAAAAATCAGTTAGCATTATTGAGCTGACCCCAAGCTTTCCCATTAAGGTTTTTGCGGACAGGGACAGGATTATTCAGGTAGTGATCAACCTCTTGTCAAATGCAGCCAAATTCAGTCCCCCGGACGGGGGCAGAGTGACTGTCCGTCTTTACTTCAAAGAAAGGGAAATCAGGGTTGAGGTGGCTGACAATGGTCCTGGGATACATCCGGGAGAACAGCAAAAGATATTTGAAAAGTTCAAACAGATAACAGACCTCAGGAACGGCAAACCAAAGGGTACGGGGCTGGGACTCGCCATTTGCCGCAGGATCATCGAATACCACAATGGCAGGATTTGGGTTGAAAGCATACCAGGCGAAGGTTCGAAGTTTATCTTCTCGCTCCCGGTTTAGGCTCAGT
>JAFDBU010000256.1 GCA_019313095.1 Deltaproteobacteria bacterium
CGCCGTTGACCGAGGTCTGCACCAGATCTTCAGGCAGGATGTTCAGACCGCAATGGTCACAGAGAAGTTCCATGGAAAACTATTGGCTGGAGCCGTTCAATGTAAGCAGCAAATTGCGCTTTATCATATTGTTGTCTTTACCGAGGATCATTTCCGCCTGGATTTCTCCCTCCAGACCGGACGGCAATTCCACACCATAGACACCTGAACCGGTTTCCTCCATTTCATAAGAGGCCGGCAAATCCAGCTGGCCCGGCAATCTGATCAGTAGTTTTCCGTTACAGCCGGAGACAGGCAGGTTGCCATTTCGCAACAGGCGCACTTCAAAATAATTATGCGCAACTGTTGTGAAATAGTGCCATCCCGATTCCAGGGCTGCCTGCTGCTCTAATTGCGTTCTGTTGTACTGTAGGCCGTGTTCATAATAAGAGGGGTCGACAACGCTGCTGACTCTTGTGCCGGCTTGATAAAAAGACCAGCCCATGCCGCCGGCAAATAGTATTGCCAGCAGGATGAGCAGGTAGATCCAAAGATTTATTTTCTGTGTTTTGTCCACTTAAAGCTCCATAAAAACAGGAATAAAGGTCCGGGTCCTGGCACGTTCCAACTGTTCCCTGTTTTTTGCTATAAAGATTATACGCAGTGGCGTATCCTTTTCGGGCCGTTTGCTGAGCACAACAAAATTTAACCTTCTAATTTCGCCGTCGGCCAGCAAAATGTTTTTTGCCGGCCCATTTATTTCTAGCTCATCGCCTTCTTCCAGATAGGCAAAAATCGAGTAGGTCTCTTCTCTGCCGCTCTTGTTTACCAGGTATCCGGAGAAAAAAGTGGCAATCCGTCCATCCTCCAGCAGGTGGCTGGCTACCGTTTTGGTGCGCGCAACTTTGAGGGTGGCAGCACTGCGGTTCAGGGAAGCAACAACCAGTGACGTGGAAACGGCCAGAAAAATGAACAGAACGAGGGTGGTGCGGATAGTCAGCAGGCTCCTCCAGCCCTTGCCCTCCTGTCCGAAAGAATAGCGAATGATGCCCGGCTGCCTGAGCTTAGCCATGACAGTTCGACAGGCATCCAGGCACTTGGCGCAGTTTATGCACTCTACCTGGAAGCCGTTCCTGATGTCAATTTCCATGGGGCACGAGCGCACACAGGCCTCGCAAGCAATACAGCGCTCGGCCTCGTCCGGCGGACACCAGAGCGTCAGGGTCCCTTGATCCACCAGGACGGTCTGGAACCTGCCGTACGGGCAGAATTCCTTGCAGAACAGACGGCGCAGAAAGCCAAGGTCAATATAGATAATAACAGCGACAGTGAGGGCGGAGCCCAGCGGCCAGGGCCCCAGTTCCCCGGTCAGGAATAGGGGAAAAAACTCACGCGGCGGCACAAAGTACCAGACAAGGTTGCAGCCAATCAACAAACTGAGACCAATGAAGAATGCATGCAGGAAGACTTTCTGCCACAGATTACCTATATACCGGTTGTTTTCAACTCGCATGCCCAGAACCCGGCCAACCCCTTCTGTCAGGTCGGCAAGGGTTGTCTGGGGGCAGGCCCAACCGCACCAGACACGGCCCATAACCAGAGTAACCAGCAGGAAAAGAAAAACGAAACTCACGGTGGCCAACCAGAACAGGTAAAATTCCTCTATCCTGAAGTTCATGCCGAACAGATGGAAGGAAAAGGTCGGAATGTCGATCCTGACGCTGCTTTGTCCGTTAATCACCACAAAGGGCAGCAGCAGGATGACAAGCGAGGAGCCCCATTGCAGCAGGCGGCGCCAGGGCGTCAACAGATGTGGGTTTTGCGTTTTCATTATAAAAAAGGGAAGGGGGAACCCTTCCCTCATATGTGATCGAATGTAAACCTGAAGGCCCAAACTGTAAAGGCTTCTGGGAAGATTATTTGCCGGGCTGAGCTGGAACGCTCAAGCTGCCGGCCGCCTTTTGCTTATGAGTAGCCATTTTTTCCTGGAATTCATCCTGGGAGCTCCAGCCGCTTAAGAGGAAGTAACCGCAGAAGATGACGCCCCAGATGATGAGACCGTAAAAAAGCAGGTTGAAGTAGGCAGGGGGGTTCTGCTCCCTGTCCTCGCTGATTCCGTCAAAAGTATGTTCACTGTTTTCGCTGGACATAGCAATATCCTCCGATAAGTTTAATCGTCCTCGAGCATTCGTTGTTTGGGCTCTTCCAGTTTTTCCTTGCGTTTACGGCTATAAGTCCTGAAGACAATGACTGCAAATACCGCGAAGAGCCCAAAAGTTACGCCCAGATAAAGTATCGAAGCCGATTTCATTTACTGGTGATCCTCCCCGATATTATAGTATTTCACGAAGTTGACTATTTTCCACACCTTGTCTGCTCCAAGAGAGGAATATGGGGGCATGCCATTTTCTGGAACTCCGTTGTAGATAATCTCGAAAAGATCATTTTCTTCCAGGCTTGCTCCGTCAAGTTCAGGACCGATGCCGCCCTCAAAATGCTCACCGTGACAGGCGGCACAATTTTCCTTGTAAAGATGTTCCCAGGCTTCCATTGTTGCATGATCGACACCGGCATAAGGATTAACCAGCTCGCCAACTATCTCAGCAGCAACAGCCTCGCGCCATGGGATGTCACTTCCCAGTTTCTGCATGTAAGCAATAATGGCATCCATTTCCGTCTTGCCGGCCAAGCCGGTAATCTGGTCTTCGGTATACGGAAAGTTGAGCGCAGCCATTTTTTTTCTGGTGTACTCGGGATCAACGGTTTTACCGGACAGAAAGGCATAGGCCGGCATATTGCTGCCCGGCACAAAACCGGCCGGGTCCTGCATGTGCTTGTAATGCCACTCATCCGGGTACTTGCCCCCCAGCCTTGCCAGGTCCGGGCCGGTGCGGCGTGAGCCCCATAAAAAAGGGCGATCGTATACAAACTCGCCGGATTTCGAGTAGTCGCCGTACCGCAGAACATCTGCCACCAGCGGTCGGACGGTCTGGGTATGGCAGTTGTTGCAGCCCTCACGGATATAGACATCCCTGCCCTCGAGTTCAAGGGGTGTATAAGGCTTAACGGAGGCAATCGAGTCGGCCTCGGTGTTCACCCAAGCAAATGGCAGTACCATGGTAATTATGGTGCCGACGAGGATGGCACAGGTTGCCAGTACCAACAGAAGGACAGGATTTTTCTCCCAAATCATGGCTACCCTCCTTTATGTTGTCTGAGCGGCTGCAACAGGAACTTCCTTGCCCCTGCGAACCGTCATGTAGAGGTTATAGATAAAAACGACGACTCCAGCGAGATAGATTATGCCGCTCAGGGCTCGAACAAACCAGTAGGGATAGATTTCAGCTAGGGTTTCCATAAAGGTATAGGTAAGGGAGCCGTCAGGGTTAAGACTGTGCCACATGGAGGCCTGCTGCAGACCGGCGACCCACATCGAAAGGGAATTGATAAGCTGACCGATAAGAACCAGCCAGAAATGAAGGTTGGCCAGGCCGATGCTGTAAAGCTTGCGGTCATATATTTTGGGGACCAGATAGTAGATGGCCGCAAAGAGCACCAGTGATACCCACCCCATGGCACCCATATGGACATGGCCTGGCACCCATTCGCTGTAGTGAATAAATGCTGAGAAAGATCGTACAGCCTGTGACGGCCCCTGCAGGGTCTGCAGTCCGTAAAAGGTGATGCCGAGGATAAGGAATTTGACAAGGTAATTGTCCCGCATCTGGTGCCACTGACCCTTCATGGACAGGTAGCCGTTGAAAACCGAACCCCAGGAAGGCGCGATCAGCATAACCGAGAAGGCCATGGCCAGGGTCTGGATCCAGTCCGGCACCGGCGTCCACAGCAGGTGATGGGCCCCGGTCCAGAGGTACATGAAAATAAGGCTCCAGAAAGCGATTATCGACAGCCGGTGGCTGTAAATGGGTACACCGGTTGATTTCGGCAGAAAGTAATAGAATACTGCCAACGGCGGCGTTGTCAAAACCATGGCCACCGCGTTATGGCCGAACCACCACTGTACATTGGCATCGTTGGTGCCGGCAAAGGCGGAATATGACTTAAAAAGCGACACCGGCACGGCAGCAGCATTGACCAGGTAAAGCACGGCAACGCCTACCAAGGTTGCCAGCATATACCAGAGGGAGATATACATGGGCTCCTCTTTCCGCTTGACTATGGTCATGGTAATGTTGACCGAAAAGATGACCCAGAGAATGACCACCATGATGTCTACGGGCCATTCCAGCTCATGATACTCCTTTGATGAGTTGTAACCCAGGAGCAGAGTGACAGCTGCAGCTATAATGGTGGCGTTGAAAAACCAGAGCTGAAATTTCGCCAGCCCGTCACTCCAAAGCGGCCTGCGGCAGAGCCTCTGCACCATGTAGTAAAACAGGGCAAAGAAGGTGCCGATACCCCAGCCGAAAATGCCGGCATTGGTATGCAGTGGCCGCAGTCTGCCGTAAGTTAAAAAGGGAGCAAAGTTTAGATCCGGGTTCACCAGTTGGAAGGCGATAAGCACCCCGACCAGGACGGCGACCAGTCCCCAGAGAATGCTCCAGTTGACGAAGCTTCTCACAATGTCATAATTGTATTCTGCTTTTTCCATGTTGCCTCCTTCCTCAACACATTGTTTTGATGAAAAATCTTTATCGTTAAAAAAATATCATCCAATTTTACCAGACCGCCCTCAGTTTATAGTCCTTACGAACGCGGTCCACTTTCCGTTCAAGATCTATGCGCCAGTCTGCATGGATACGTGCTGCAGACGGTGCTATAAGTTCGGGTAAGCCGTAAACCAGCCTGTCTGATGCACTTGATGCTTCAATCACAGCCTCAATGGACCGGGCCCCGAACTTGTAGCGGGCAAGCAATAACCGCAGCAGCAGGCCGGAGGTTTTGCGGGCCGCCTTTTTCCAATGCGTATCCATCTGATGTGCAATGATAAAGGCCCTTTTCAGCAGGATACGATGCAAACACTCCAGCTGTTTTTCAGTGACAGACTCCTCAAGGAGCGCATCATCTATTTCAATCCCGTCAATATCCAGCACAACCCGCAGCCGGCTCATAAAATCCGGAATTTTCAGGGTTTTGACCAGTTGTGCCGCGGCTGCATCTTTTTGGTTTAAAAGTTCTTCCATCCCGGCCCAGCTTGATTTAACGCCGCCGGCAAAAACAAAAATGGAACGACCTATATAGTAAGGGGTGCCGTGTACAAAGGTAACGCCGTCCTGCATGGAGGGCAGGAAGTAGCGCAGGTAGCCGAATTCGTTATTGTCATAGCGGCAGTCGAACTCATCCCAGAAGACAATGGGAACTTTGCCGCGGGCTACCGAGGCCCGGATGGGTTCAATGGCGGAATTAATTTCCTCGGGACCGTCAAACTGGGTCATATTGAATTCGAAAAAGTCAAACGGATTCAGGTCGAATTTGCTGGAAATAACCCGCGCGACCTCTTTGACGGAAAATGATTTTCCTGAACCGGGTGGGCCGAACACCCCTATACAGAGAGGCCGTTGGAAGGTCTCCTTGGAAACATAGCTGTCCATAACGTTCTGCAAGGTGATGACCGGATCAAGTTCTGCTGGATCTGTGGTCCGGAGCTTGCCGACATGAAAGAGGCGGAATTCTTCAAAGCCTTTCTGCCAGCTGACTTCTTCCTTTAGATGGTGCAAAATATCAAGAATAACCGGCACAGGGCCTGACATAAGCTTTGTGTTCCCGCTGTCAGAGCCCACTGTTATTGGTAGTTTCTGGGGAAAAAAAGACCGCAGTGCCTTTTTTTTATTCTCGTTCCAAATCTGGCTGGCAACAATTTCAAGGCTTTGGGCAAAATCGGGCGAGGTTTCAGGCAGCTCAATAAATCCGGGATCTGAAGTGTATTCAATATAGGAACAGGGAACTCCCCCCGGAAAAGCAGAAGAAAAATCAAGCTCCGGGAACTCCAAAGTATCGCTGAAAAAATAGCCGTGATTATAAAGGAGCTGCCAATTGTTGAGAACACGCCTGGAAAAATCATAAAAATAATTGCGGCAGAAATCACGGCAGCCGATCTCCAGAAAGTCCATGGC
>JAFDBU010000257.1 GCA_019313095.1 Deltaproteobacteria bacterium
CCCAGTATTGTGCAGGTTCTCCTGCCTATTGGTGTCATTGTCCTGGCAACCCTTCTGCTGCCGCATTTTTTTAGTACTTTACTGCCCGGTCTGAATCCGGCTTCCTGGAAACTCTTGTCCATGCTGACCGGACTTGCAGTCAGCCTGCTTCTCATCTGGCGGGGCAGAAAAGACCTTAGCAGAAAAATGTTCTCCGATCTTGCTACCCCGAAAACAGCAAATGTATTCATCACCCTGGCCGGTGTCATGATCTTTCAGTCCCTGCTCGACTCGTCAGGCCTTATTCCCCTAGCTGGGCGCGAACTTTCAGTAGCCCGGGTACCTGTTGCATTAATCATAGCGTTTCTGCAGTTTCTGGCAGGCCTCGTAACCGGGATCGCCATTGGCTTTGCCGGGACCGCCTTTCCCATTGTCGTCGGTTTTATCAGTACCAATAATATTGGCATACAGCCAATGGCAGCTCTGGTCCTGGCTTTCAGCATGGGGTATGCCGGTATGATGCTTTCCCCGGTGCATCTCTGCTTTTTATTGACAGTCGATTATTTCAGCGCCTCATTCATAAAGGTGTATCGTTATATTTTACCTTGCGTCCTCACTGTTATGATCTTTGGCGTTATGCTTTACCTGACATTGCAAATCCTTGTTAACAGTTAGAAACCGCATGCCTGTTTATCAACTCAGCGACAAACTTTTATTCCCCCCTGCAGAACTGGCTGAAAAGGACGGACTTCTGGCCATAGGCGGTGATCTCTCCCCGGAAAGGCTGCTGCTGGCTTACAGCAACGGCATATTCCCCTGGTACTCTGAAGGGGACCCAATCCTTTGGTGGTCGCCTTCGCCACGATTCGTCATCATGCCCGGTGAATTCAGGATACCCAAAAGACTCTCCCGCTTCATGCGCCAGAAAAAATTTTCAGTGAGCATGGACAAAGCCTTTCGCAAAATAATATCTGCCTGTGCTACAATTGACAGCCGGGGCGAGAAAGGTACCTGGATTACGGATGAGATGATAGAAGCATACTGCCAACTTCATCATATGGGCTTTGCCCATTCAGTTGAGTGCTGGCTTGATGACGAACTTGCTGGAGGGCTTTATGGAATTTCCCTGGGCGGGGTGTTCTTTGGCGAGTCCATGTTCAGCATCCAGACCAATGGATCAAAGGTGGCATTAGTATCACTGGTTAATAAGCTGCTGGAATGGAATTTTGATATGATCGACTGCCAGATGAAGACCGCACACCTCATGCAGTTTGGTGCGCGGGAAATTCCCGGTTCTCAATTCCAGAAGCTGCTGGCAAGAAGCTTGTCACGCCTTACTAAAATTGGCAAGTGGACACTCGGCTGATAAATCTAACACCCCCCTAAAAAGGGTGGTTGTTAAATGAAATAAGCAAACATGCATTAAGCTGACATCAGAGAAATTCATTCCATTTTTCAGCCAATTGCGATATTTTCTTGATATACAGCAGAAACCTTTTGTACTTTTTCAAAAAATCTGTAAAAAGGGCCCGTCTTTCTCCAGGAGCATCCTGGAAATTGGGGCAAAAACTTTCATAAAAGTGTGGTTTGTAAGATTATAAATGGAGGGGAGACTGACAATGACCAGCCTGGGAAAAGTTTTGATCATAGGTGCCGGCGGCGTAGGCAGGGTTGTGGCCCATAAATGCGCCCAGAATCCGGATGTATTTAAAGATATCTGCCTTGCCAGCAGGACACTGGAGAAATGCCGGGAAATACAGCAGGAATTGCCCAGGCCGATACAGATATCCCAGGTTGATGCTGATAATGTTCCGGAACTGGTTGCACTTATAAACGAGTTCAAACCGCAGCTTGTCATTAATGTGGCCTTGCCTTACCAGGATCTGACAATCATGGATGCCTGCCTGGAAACAGGAGTTGATTACCTTGATACTGCAAACTATGAACCGCGGGATGTGGCAAAATTTTGCTATAAGTGGCAATGGGATTACCGGGAACGCTTCAAGAATGCAGGTCTCATGGCGCTTCTCGGCTGCGGGTTTGACCCTGGAGTCACTAATATTTTCTGTGCCTATGCCCAAAAACATCACTTTGACGAGATCCATACCATTGACATAATTGATTGCAACGCAGGTGAACACGGCCTGCCCTTTGCCACCAACTTCAACCCCGAGATCAATATCCGTGAGGTAACTGCCAAGGGCCGCTTTTATGAAGAGGGCCAGTGGATTGAGACTGAGCCGTTATCAGTGCATCAGAGTTTTGACTTCCCGGGCAATATCGGCCCTAAGGAGATCTATCTTTTGTATCACGAGGAACTGGAATCTCTGGCAATAAACATCAAAGGGGTAAAACGTATCCGTTTCTGGATGACATTTTCAGAATCTTATCTTACCCATTTACGCGTCCTCGAAAATGTCGGCATGACCAGGATTGATCCTGTTGCATATCAGGGGCAGGAGATAATCCCGCTGCAGTTTTTGAAGGCTGTCCTGCCTGAACCGGCGTCCCTCGCCCCCAAGACCAGGGGGAAGACCTGCATCGGCTGCCTCATCGAAGGCATAAAGGATGGGCAGAAAAAAAGATACTATGTCTATAATATCTGTGACCACCAGGAGGCCTACCGGGAGACCAATTCCCAGGCGATTTCCTACACCACCGGTGTGCCTGCCATGATCGGCGGTATGCTCATGCTTGAGAGAGGCTGGCATCAACCTGGTGTTTTTAACGTTGAGGAATTCGACCCCGATCCTTTCATGGAAAAACTGTCCCTGCACGGACTGCCCTGGACTGAAATAATTCTGGATGCTGATAATGACAAGTCTTTCAACCTTTGACCCGGCTGCCTTTCCAAGTCCTTGCTATGTTTGCGATCTTGGACTCCTACGCCAAAACCTTGAAGTAATTGCCGGGGTCAGGCAAAGGACCGGTTGTAAAATCCTGCTTGCCCTTAAAGGCTTTGCCATGTTCAGCACCTTTCCCTTGATCAGCAGCTACCTGCAGGGCACCTGCGCCAGTTCACCTCATGAGGCCAGACTGGGAAAGGAAGAATTCGGCGGCGAGGTCCATGTCTATGCGCCGGCTTTCAGCGAAAAGGATATTAAAGAGCTGCTGCCGCTGATTAATCATATCAGCTTCAATTCCATAAATCAGTGGCAGCGCCATAAAGATACGGTGCTGACCAGCGGCCGGCCTATACGCTGCGGCCTCAGGATTAATCCGCAGTATTCTGAAGTGGCAGTTGAACTTTATAATCCCTGTTCACCGGATTCTAGACTCGGTATAACCCTTGATGAACTGCAGGGAAATGACCTTGCCGATATCAGCGGCCTGCATTTTCATACTATGTGTGAACAGAACTCAGACACACTTGAACGCACTGTAGCAGTGGTGGAGAAAAAATTCGCACCGTATTTTAAAGATCTGCAGTGGCTGAACTTCGGCGGCGGCCATCACATCAGCAGGCCCGATTATGATGTGGACAGGCTCTGTAGGATAATAGACAGCTTTCAGGAACGCTACGGCCTCGAGGTATACCTTGAACCCGGAGAGGCAATTGCTATGAATGCGGGGATGCTTGTTGCCACGGTTCTTGATGTCATTGAACGTGACAGGCCCATAGCAGTACTGGATACCTCGGCAGCAGCCCATATGCCGGACGTCCTTGAAATGCCGTACCGGCCTGAAGTTGTTGGTGGCGGCCGGCCCGG
>JAFDBU010000258.1 GCA_019313095.1 Deltaproteobacteria bacterium
GTAGGATACGTTGGTGAAAAACGTGAGCTGATCGTTTCAAAACAGAAACTGCACAGGTTGGACGCCGAATTCTGACGGATGATAAGTTTCAATAAGCTCCCCCCCCTTAGAAACTTATTAACGAAATCTTTGCGCAAATACTTGTTCGATTGACAATGCTGGGATCATTCTTACAATTCTTATTATAGAATCGATAATAATTCTCAATAAAATTTAATACCCATGGAGTTTAATGAACAAAGAAAAACAGTAATAGATTAAAAACTGCAAATTATCACCTCTGCTTACTCAGCAGATCTGCATTCTTTTGATTTTGAAAGGAGGTGGTACATTATGAAATGGTTCTCATTTCTATTCATCATACTCGGTATGACTTTAAGTATGATTCCTTCGGTACCGCAGGCGGAGATTCTGGCCATGCTGAATTATGAATCCAAACCCCAGCAGACCATCCGACGTGAAGGGATAGCTATAATTGATGTGGACCCGGCTTCTGAAAATTTCAGTAATATCCTTTTGGACATTCCCTTACCCCCTAACCTTGTAAACCATCATATCTTCTACAATAAAGATACGTCTAAAGCATATATAACAGCACTGGGGCAAAGCGATCTGCATGTAATGGACATGACCAGATACCCCTATCGTATTAAAAAAGTAGAAGTGCCTGAATGTATTGTTGGAGAGGATATAGTTTTTTCCAGAGACAACAAGACATGGTTTCTAACCTGCATGGGCTCAAGTAAGGTCATCGTGGGGAATGCGGTCACGGAGCAGACAATGAAGACAATTACACCATCCACACCATATCCTCATGGCATTGCAATAAATGAAGATATAGACCGGATGATCATTACCAGCACGGTGAATGCAGCTGATCTTGGCGACCCCGGTGAGGTTGTAACTGTCCTTGAGATCAGTACCGGGAAAGAGTTGTCCATCCATAAACTTTCCAACAAGCCTTCACCGTCCGGAGTGGCACCGGTTGAGGTCCTGTTTGTCCCTGGTGCTGAGCCACCGGTTGTATATGTCACGAATATGTATGGCGGGACTATCTGGGCCGGAACCTGGTATCCGGAGAAGAAGGACTTCGCTTTTGTTGAAGCCTATGATTTTACTCCGGTTGCAGGCGGAGTCCCTCTGGAAATGTATTTCAATTGTCCTGCTGCCTGAGTGGCATCATGATGCAGGTCATTAAATAAACACGCCCCGGTATAAACATGTCCTGTTGCCGGGGCTTTCAAGTTATCCATCCCAAACTTTTAGTTCGTTCTGGTCATTACAAATTAATACTGAAACTACTGTTCGATAACGAACTCATAATCCAGGTTTGATTTATTAATATGAGAGAGGATGCTTTTCAGGCCGTGCAGGTTTGCGACCTCAAAATTGATTTCCCAGGCAGGTTTATTTTCATCAATGCGGGAAAGAACAAGGACATCGGCAATTTTCATTTTATCCGGAGCAACCGCCATCATCATGAAGATCCTGTTGCGTGTAGCTTCAGGAATATAGAGATGCTGGGGCTTGGTTATCATGGTTTCCTTCAACATCCAGCTGACCATCACTACATCTTCCCGCCGTACCTTGAGAGAGCGGAAACGTTCGCAGGTCTTCTGATGTACTGAAATGCCCCTTTCATTCAGGATGCCGATCAGATCTTTTTCTGTTGGATTCGGTTTGCAGCAGGCGGAAAATTTAATAACCGCAGGGTCCAGAGTATTGAGGAAAATTTTGTTCAAACCACGGCCCGACGGTTTTTTGATGCCGAGCTCTTCCGGCAGAACATTCATTATTCTCTGGCGTAATTCACGGTAGGAAACTTCAGCAACACCGACATTTAAATACAGCTGTTCTATAGATTCCATGTACAGCCGTTCCAGGATTTCAGCCTTGAATTTTAATAAGTCATTCATAGAAAGTCCGTAACGCTGACATTCCTGCTCAAGTATTACTTTACCTATTTGAACCGCCAGGGCCTGGCGCCTGAGCCGGAAGCCTTTTGCAAGACCGGAACGGGCCCGCGGCGTCTTGCAGAGCTCCTGCAGCCTGGGTTCAAATAGCACGGGTTTTTCCTGCAGAATGACCTTTACCTGGTCACCATCCTTTAAAACATGGTCCGGTTCGACCCGTTCCCGTTTGATTATTGCCGCGATGCAGCGGTTGCCGACCTCGGTATGGACCTGAAAGGCAAAATCGAGCACAATTGATTGCAGGGGCAGACATACTCTGTCTCCCTTGGGAGTGAAGGTATAGATTTCCTTTTTGCCGCTGGCGGCAATCATCTCGCGGGGCGAAAGTCCTTCATCAGTGCCTAAAAGGTCAAACATCTCCCGCAGTGTCTTTTCGAACTGGCCGGCCGGTTTATGTTCGGACCAGGCCTTGATAATTCCCCGCTGGGCGGTGCGGGCCATCTCAGGTGTACGTATCTTGAACAGATAATTCCGGCCTTTTATATTGGCCCTGGCATGCAGCCCCTGATAACCGGTCGGTTTCGGATTGGAAATAAAATCGCGGATTGTCCTGGGGATTGGCGGGAATTTCTGGTTGACCAGGCCGAGCACGCGGTAGCATGATTCTATATCATCAACCAGGATGATAAATTCCATGGGATGATCGATGGCCTTGACCAGAACTTTATTCACGGGGTCGAAATATCCCCAGAGACCTTTGGCCCGAGGGGTAATTTCGAAATTTATCCAGCTTGCCTCTAGGTCTTCATGCAGGGTTGAGACGATCTCTTTTACTTCAGGTGCGTTTTCCAGGTTACGTATATGGGCCAGGATCTTGTTGCTCTGCTTCGGAAATTTGTGTTTCAGCGCCAGGTCATAGAGCTCCCTTTTCATGTCAAAAAGACCCATTACCCTGGCCATGGGAGCATAGATGTCAAGAGTTTCATCTGAAATTTTCTGGCGCCTGTCTCGTCGCATGGCTTCAAGAGTCCGAAGATTGTGCAGCCTGTCTGCCAGCTTGACAAGCATTACCTCCAGGCGGGCTGCAGCCCCGGAAAAAATTTTCCGGTGCACAACTTTGTAGAATCTCTGCTTGTCACCGAGAAAATGTGCAATCTTGGTACAGCCGTCAACTATGGCCTCGACATTTTTGCCGAACCGTTCACCGATAACTTCCAGGGTAACATGCTTGACATCTTCAACCGTATCGTGCAGGAGGGCGGCAGCCAGAATTTCGGGATCTCTGATATCCATCTCTTCGGCTAATATTCTGGCCACATTACAGGGATGCAGAATATAGGGATCACCACTTTTGCGTAACTGGTCAGCATGCGCCTGTTCGGCAAAATCAAGCGCTTCAAAAAAAACCTTGGCTTTGCCGCCCGAGCCTCCCAGATACACGGCCATCAATTCTCGATAATCGGCAATATTAAATTCTTTCCTGGCCATGCACGCTGTGAGTGTATTCTGCTCTTTAGTGTGATATAAAGTATGATCGGTTGGTTAGAGATTTAATTAGATAACATTGCGCCTTGAACCGGACAAGTATTTTTTAGGGAAACGGTATTTTCTTCAGGACCACAATGCATGGTTTCAGTTCAGGCGCAGAGCGTTATAAAACCACAGGATACATAGAATCAGCTACCTGCATTCTTTAACAGAGCGCACTTATGAGACGAAGACAGAAGGGATTCCGCCAGAACAGGTCTAGAAAAGACAGCACTGCACGCAAGAGATACTCACAGCCGGTCGGTTCTAAAAAAACTGGGGGATCTAAACAACCGCACATGCTTGTACAGGAAATTCAGTCCTTCCTGTACCAGAAAAAAAAGCCGCAGAACCTCACAGAGATTATGAATGCTCTTTCTCTCAACCGTTCAGAAAGGAAGATGCTTTCCAACCTGCTAGCAGATATGTGTCGGCAGAATATGATTTCCTGCCCGCACAGTAAAAAGGCGGGCAAACTTTATACTCTCGCCCAAAAAGATGATCTTGTCGAAGGAGTTGTCGAAGTTCATCCTCGGGGATTCGGATTTGCCATTATAGAGGCCAGGACGGCTGAACCCTCCCAACAGATAGAGAAACCGCAACGCCAGGACCCGTTTATAGCCCCTGATAATCTTGGCAGCGCCCATCAGGGCGACAGGGCCCTTTTCAGGCTCATTCCTAAAAAGCGCGGCAGGACAGAAGCCGTAGTCATTAAGGTTATCCAACGGGCTGCAACCGTTCTGGTAGGGAGTTATGAAGCAGGAAGGCAGACCAGCCTGGTGATCCCTGAAGACGAGCGCTTTCTTTTCAATATCCTGGTACGGAGGAAAGACTCATGCGGTGCCAGAAACGGTGATGCGGTGGTCGTGGAAATAACCGATTTTAAGGGGGGGCACAGAAACCCTGAAGGGCGCATTATAGAGGTTCTGGGTGATCCGGCTGATATAGCAGTCCAGGCTGAAATAGTTATCCGCAAACATAAACTGCCCCATAGATTTTCTGACAGGGCCCTGCAGGAAGCGGACAACTATCCTGATGCAATGTCGGAGGTCAAAGGCAGGCTTGATCTGCGTGCTGTGTCCCATGTTACCATAGACGGCGAGACAGCCCGGGACTTTGATGATGCCGTTGCAGTGGAAAAAACTGCCAGAGGCTGGCGCCTTTATGTTTCTATTGCCGATGTCAGCTATTACGTCAAGCCGGGATCTGCTCTGGACTGTGAAGCATACGAACGCGGCACCAGTGTCTACTTTCCGAACAGGGTGGTACCCATGCTGCCTGAACGTCTTTCCAACAACCTCTGCAGCCTGGTACCCAACCAACCGCGACCGGCGTTTACCGCGATAATGGAATTTGACCGGGAAGGTAAGAGGCTGGCGAAGAAGTTTACCAGGTCCATAATTACCAGCCGGCACCGGCTGACCTATACAGTTGTCAAACAGATCCTGGTTGACAAGGACAATGCGCTTATCTCCAGATACAGTGATATTCTTACCCAGCTTCAGGACATGGCACAGCTGGCCTCGGTATTGGAAGAGAAACGTATTGCCCGCGGCAGCATTGGTTTTTCTATCCCTGAGGCAGAGGTGCTTATTGATACTGATAACCAGGTTGTAGATGTGGTCAGGGCTGAACGGAACATGGCCCATAAACTTATTGAGGAGTTCATGCTTGCCGCCAATGAGGCTGTTGCAGCAACGCTGTCTACCGCTGACATCCCAACCCTATACAGGATTCATGAACCGCCGGACGATATGAAAATCCTTGAGTTTACTAATTTTGCCAGGACTTTGGGCCTGCGTCTAACTACGAAAGGGGGTTCGCCTAGGTGGTTCGGCAAGGTTCTCAGCATGGTTGCCGGCACCCCGAAGGAATACATAGTAAACAACATCCTGCTGCGCACCATGCAGCGCGCCCGCTATTCTCCGGAGAATGAAGGACATTTCGGCTTGGACGCCACGTTTTACACCCATTTCACCTCACCCATCAGGCGGTATCCGGATCTGGTCATACACAGAACCCTCCTGAACATGCTGATGAAA
>JAFDBU010000259.1 GCA_019313095.1 Deltaproteobacteria bacterium
AGGGTTTCAGCGCAGCGCTTACCTTCATCGTAACATGACCTGGGTCCTATGGGATTCACCGAGCCGCGGTAACTCTCCGGCTGCGGATGAACATCCGGATCACCATACACTTCAGAGGTCGAGGCCTGAAAGATTTTTGCCTTTACCCTCTTGGCCAGGCCAAGCATATTGATGGCACCGTGAACATTAACCTTGGTGGTCTGGACCGGATCATTCTGGTAGTGGATCGGAGATGCAGGACAAGCGAGATTGTAAATCTCGTCAACCTCGAGGTAGAGGGGGAAGGTAATATCATGCCGGATGAATTCAAAATTCGGTTTCTCCATCAGAGGATAAATATTTCTTTTGGTTCCGGTATATAGATTATCAATGCAGATAACTTCGTTTCCCAGCTCAACAAGAATTGCACAGAGATGCGAACCTAAAAAACCGGCTCCGCCGGTCACCAAAATTCTCTTTGCCAAGTGCATAGCTGACCTTCCTTTTTTAAAATTTTTCTCTGCTTTTATCTTTTTTCTATGACTGCAAGCATAAAAGAAACTACCTCTTCAATGCTCATCTCAGAGGAATCAATTACAATGGCATCAGCGGCCGGTTTCAGCGGGGCCAGCGACCTGCTGCTGTCATCCTGGTCCCGCTTTCTTATCTGGCTTAAAATTTCCTCATATTCAACCTTCTGACCCTTTTCGAGCAGTTGTTTCTGGCGTCGCAGCGCCCTCTCCTCCGGAGTGGCGTCCAAAAAAAACTTGTACTTTGCATCGGGAAAAACAACTGTGCCCATGTCGCGGCCCTCGGCAACAATTGCTCCTTTACTGCCCATAACTCGCTGCATATCGGAGAGCTTCGTGCGCACTTCAGGCTCTGCCGAAACCCGGGACGCCACCATGGCCATTTCTGGTGTTCTGATAGTCTCACTCACATCCTCACCATTCAAAAAGGCTCTAGTTTCCTGGTTCTCCAGTCCAGGTGCAAGCTTCAGATCAAAACTGTCAAGCAGCTGGACCAGCTTTTCCCTGCTGTTGGCTGCCTGCAGATCAAGACCTGTCCGCTTCACCATTAAGCCCACTACGCGGTACATGGCGCCGGTATCTAGGTAGGTATAATACAGCCTGGCTGCAAGCAACTTACTGATGGTGCTTTTACCTGCCCCGGAAGGCCCGTCTATGGTAATTATATTTTGTTTCTCAACCATAGCCCAGTTCTTTTAAACTCTTGGCAAGTGCTCCTACAAACCGCTGGTTTTCATCCCGACGCCCAACTGTAATGCGGATATAGTTCGGATAGCCATAGGCCTCCATCGGCCTGACGATTACTCCCTGGTGCAGCATATGTTCATACAGCATTCTGCCGTCGCCTTTTACATCTATTAGAAAAAAATTTGTCTGGGTTTTCATGGGGCGGCAGCCCAGTTTTTCCACCTCCCGGGTCAGCCAGGCTATGCCTTCCCGGCTTCTTTCCAGGGTCATGTGGTAATGTTCATCATCAACTAATGCCGCCACACCGCCCACCTGGGCCAGCGAGTTAACATTGAAAGGCTGGCGCACCCGGTTGAGATAGCCTGCTATCTCAACGTCCATTAAGCCATAGCCCAAGCGTAGGCCGGACAGACCATATGCCTTGGAAAAGGTACGCAGGGCTGCCACCGGCTTGCTGCCCCTGATATAGGACAGCACATCAATACGCAGTTCCGGAGCCACGAAATCAACATAGGCCTCATCCAACACCACGATAATATCGTCCTGCAGCTCTTCCATGAATAAGGCAAATTCATCCCGGTCTATAATGGTCCCGGTAGGATTGTTGGGGTTATCGAGAAAAATCATCCTGGTTTTGGGAGAAACAGCAGCCAGAATTGCCTTGAGGTCATGACGCATGTCTTCGGAAAGCTCTACAACCTTGTTAATGCCCCCTTGGACTTGGACCAGTTTCTGATACATGAGAAATGTTGGATGGCTGGTGATAACTTCCTCGCCCGGCTGGAGAAAGGCTGTTATCAGGAGCCCGATGATCTCGTTTGAGCCGTTGCCGAAGACAATTTCTTCAGACTTTACTCCGATTTTGCCTGCCAGGCTTTGAGCCAGATAGTAACAGCTACCGTCAGGGTAACGGTGCAGATTCTGCAGGGCATCCTTCATCGCGCTCACCGCTTTAGGAGAAGGACCCCAGGCATTTTCATTGGATGCAAGCTTGATGGAACCGCTGATGCCATACTCCCGCTCAAGTTCTTCAATCGGCTTTCCCGGTGGATAGGGAACCAGGGTTCTGATATGTGGTGCAACCTTGAGTTTCACTTACACTCCTTGCTGTGCGTCATTATATATTTTTGCTCCGCAGGTGGGAAATATTCAAACGCTTCTCAAGGTTATAGGCTACTGTCAACAGCTTCTCTTCTTGAAAATGCGCCCCCTGGATCTGCAGGCCGATGGGTAATCCCTTGGTACTGAAACCGCTGGGTACGGAAATACCTGGTATACCGGCCAGATTAGCGGATATGGTCAGGATATCAGAAAGATAGACGCTCAGCGGATCGTCTTTCTTTTCACCAAGCTTCCAGGAAGGGGAAGGGGTAAACGGCGATGCCAGCACATCACAGATTTCAAAGACCTTTTTAAAATCCGCTGTAATCTTGGTCCTAACCTGTGAGGCTTTTTTATAATAGGCATCATAGTAGCCTGAAGACAGGGCGTAG
>JAFDBU010000260.1 GCA_019313095.1 Deltaproteobacteria bacterium
AAAAACAGGTCTGATAGATGTTGGGAAACCTGTTTTTGATAAAATCAGCGTCCTTGTGGGTGATATCAAGATAGACACAGTCATCGCCGCTGGCCTTCATCTCGGTATCGATTGCCCTGGCAACTGTGTCGCGGGTGGCAAGGTCGCCCCTGGAGTCATATTTCTCCATGAAATGGAGTCCTCTTTCATCAATCAACCTGCCGCCTTCACCGCGTACTGCTTCAGAGATCAGGAAATTTTTTGTTTTCGGGTGGTAGAGACAGGTCGGGTGAAACTGGACAAATTCCAGATTGCCGATAGTGGCTCCAGCCCGGTATGCCATGGCAATGCCATCACCGGTGGCGATGTCAGGATTGGTTGTATAGAGATAGACCTTGCCGCAGCCGCCGGAACAGAGCACAGTCACTTTGGCCCGCCAGTTATCAATGTTTCCGGACCGGCGGTCCAGAACATAGGCCCCCAGGCAGAGGTCGTCAAAACTCTGGCTGGAAGGGTTTACTCCTGCTTTGGAGCCGATAAGCAGATCAACGGCAAGATGGTTTTCAAGTAAGTGGATATTGGAATTTTCAGCAACCTTGTGCAGCAGAGCGTTTTCAATTTCTCTGCCGGTAAGGTCGAGAGCATGGGCAATGCGCCGGGCAGAATGTCCACCCTCACGTCCCAGATCTAAACGGGAAGCATCCTGCGCCTTGGTCATGAAATGAACCCCGATATCAACCAGCTCCTGCACGCGGGCAGGTCCGTTTTCAACTACCATACGGACAACTTCTTCTTTGCATAAGCCAGCCCCTGAACGCAGCGTATCCTGAATGTGCATGTCAAAGGAGTCCTCACTGGAGAGGACAGCAGCTATCCCGCCCTGGGCAAGGTTTGTGGCCGTATCCACTTTTGCCTTTTTGGTAACAATGGTTACCCTGCCTATTTTTGCCGCTTTCAGGGCAAAAGAGAGCCCGGAGATTCCGGTACCGATTACCAGGAAGTCTGTTGTCAATGCCATACTTGATACCTCTTCGTGCGGGAAAGCATTAAATTGCGTTCAATGGTAGTTTTTCTCTACCACTGTGAGGTGATAAAATCAAAAATTTTAAATCAGTTTGCTGTTGCATTTTCTTTCGGGCGGATTATCTGACGTTTCTTGTTACTTGCATTTTTATTCTGTCGATATAAAGTAATTTAACCTGACAGTAGGAAGAACTGGAACAGTATGTTTATGAGGTGAAAAAATGGCTTTGATGCATCTGACAATTATACCACTCGGTACTGGTTCAGCCAGTGTGGGTGAGTATGTAGCCGATATTCAGAGAGCCCTGGAGAAATCCGGTTTGCCGTATACTTTGACAGATATGGGTACAGCGGTTGAAGGCTCCAGTAAAGAACTTCTTATCCTGGCGGGACAACTGTCTGAGATGCCTTTCAGTAAAGGCGTGCAGCGAGTTGTGACTCAGATTAGTCTGGACGACCGCAGAGACAAAAAGATAGAGCTTGGCGATAAGATTGCTTCTGTTGCCGCCCGTCTGAAACAATGAACCCGGTAGTGACATAATGGCTGCAAAAAAAGAAACCAGACCAAAGCGTGTTCGGAAAGCCCCCTTTATTATTATCCTGGTTTTTCTCATCATGGGAATTGTCGGTATAATGACAGGTGAGGGCAGCAGAGTTTTAGAACAAGCTGTTCAGGTCTGCTTAAGCTGCATCGGCATAGGATAATATGGAAATTGTCAGAAAATGGGTACAGACCATAACGGCCCTGCTGGTAAATGGTTCGTGGTCATTTCCCTTTACTCGTACAATTTACCAGGGGCCGCTGAAGGTTGTCTGCTCACCGGGATTAAACTGCTATTCCTGCCCGGCTGCAACAACGTATTGTCCCATTGGCTCGTTGCAGCAGTTGATCGCCGGCATACGTATTGCCCTGGAAAACGGTCAGAATTTTTTTGGTCTTTACGTAATCGGAACCATGGGAGTTCTTGGCGGTGCTTTTGGGCGTCTTATTTGCGGCTGGGTCTGCCCTTTCGGTCTTGTACAGGAGTTGCTGTATAAAATACCCTCAAGAAAATTCAATATCCCGCAGAAGCTCAATTACCTCAAATATGGCTTCCTGGTTTTTTTTGTCATTCTGCTTCCTCTGGCGGTCGTTGATGATTTCGGCTATGGCGAGCTTTGGTTCTGCAAGTATGTCTGCCCTACCGGAACCCTTGAGGCAGGACTGCCAATGTTGATACTGCAGCCGGCTTTAGGACAGACGATCGGTCTGGTTTTTTTCAATAAGCTGACAATTCTAACTGGTTTTATAATTTGGGCCATTCTGGCCAGCCGGCCATTCTGCAGGACGACCTGTCCGCTGGGGGCGTTTTATGCCCTGTTCAGGAAATTTAAATTGGTGAAACTAAGGCTGATTGAAGAAAACTGCACCAGGTGCGAGGCGTGTCACTCTATCTGCCCCATGGGGGTAAAATTCAATGAAGCGCCTGAAGATGCAGAATGTATCTCCTGCTTGAAGTGTATGACGGAGGCCTGTAAGTTTGATGCAATCAGTCTTGAAATAGCCGGATTAGCAGTGGGAACCCAGGGCGGGACGAAGATTATGAGTCCTAAACGGAATAATGGCGCAGCTTGACGTAAATTTGCTCTTCCGACGGGTTTTAATTCTCAAATATAACATTTTAAACTAATAAGTTATATGAGGTTAATGGATTTTCATAACACAAAAGACAGGTTAAGAGGAATAATTCGGATACTGCTTCTGCTGATGTTCTTGACATGGTCGGTATGTGGTCAGGCAGCTGGCATGACTATGGTCAGTGTATCCGGGGAAAAGGTAAACTTGAGAAAGGGCCCCTCCACCAGCGATCCCATCATATGGGAACTGGGAAAAGGTTTCCCATTAAAAGTTGTCGGCTCAAAAGGCAGATGGTATAAAGTCTCAGATTTTGAAAATGACGTTGGCTGGATCTACAAGAATCTGGTTTCCAGAAAGCCGCATTTGATAGTCAAAGTAAACAAAAACAGTAAGGATCAAATAAATATCAGAAGTGGCCCTGGAACTTCGTATCAGGTTGTCGGCAAGGCTCAGTACGGGGTGGTGTTTGAGACCCTGCAGCGGAAAAGTGGCTGGGTCAAGGTAAGGCATGAGACGGGCTTTACCGGTTGGATCAAGCGCAGTCTGCTCTGGGGTTGGTAGGGTTAAGTTCTTTTTCTTTGCTTGCCCCAAAGAAAAAGAACGAAAAAGAAAGGGCAGCCAATCACTTGGTCCCGCTATGCAGGACTATCCTGTGCTGCTCGAAAATTCCGGGCGCTGTGAAACTCGCCACTTGTAATGGCGCAGAAAGTCCTTGCGCTATTCCGGCTTTTCCTGAGCTGCTCGGCTGCGTGAAATGGCTTATAAACAGCTTATCACAATGCTTCATAAAGATTCGCAAAAATAGGCTTCGATGGCATTTGTTTTGGGAAGATAAATTTATCAACCTAACAGCCGGTCGATATCTCCCAATTCCCTCTTTTGTTCCTGGGCAACTTCCTTATTAGTGAGCGAACCATTATAAGTATTAACACCTCTCTTGAGGGAAGGATCTTCCTGAAGTGCCTTATTCAGCCCCTTTTCTGCAATAGCAAGAACAAAAGGGAACGTTGCATTTGTCAGGGCAAAGGTGGAAGTCCTCGGAACAGCACCCGGCATGTTTGCTACACAGTAATGGATAATACCGTCAACCTCATAGACTGGATCAGAGTGAGTAGTCGGTCTTGCGGTTTCAATACAACCGCCCTGGTCAATTGATACATCCACAAGGACCGTGCCTTTTTGCATAAGAGACAGCATGTCTCTGGTTATCAACTTGGGAGCAGCCGCTCCAGGCTCAAGGACAGCACCCACTACCAGGTCAGCCCTGCTTAACTCTGCTGCAATATTTTCCCTGCTTGAGATTTTTGTTTTTATTTTGCTTGAAAAACTTTTTTCAAGAGTAGCCAGCCGAACAGAATTTCTTCCCAGGATAGTAACTGAAGCACCAAGACCGACTGCCACCTGGGCCGCATTTGTGCC
>JAFDBU010000261.1 GCA_019313095.1 Deltaproteobacteria bacterium
TCTGGAAAAACTCCCCCTCTTGTTTCAGGAATTTGAAGAGGCAAATATGCCTGGCTTTGAAACACCGCTTGAATTTTTCAAGAACACTGAAGAATTCTATCATTCTGTGGTAAGAACCCGACTCAAGCAGGAGTTGGGCAATGTAGCGGCCGCCGCTTTATATCATTTCAAGGAACGCTGGGATATAGACCGTGACCTCTATGCTCAAGCTATCACGAATAACATAGAATACCTGAAAAAAGTTTATGAGTACTGCGCGGAAAGTGGTGAAAGCATTGATTGCATACTGAAAAGATTTCGCCGGAAATAAAAACCGCACTTATCAGTTAAAAATACGGCCGATTTCCGCCGGTGTTCCTTCTCTGCTGCCGTATAAATTTCAACAGGTATCCTCACACAAAATAAACCATTAACGGTCGCTTTTACCTTGGGCGCTATCCTCTTCCATAACCCAGACAATCTGCGATTTATTGATTATAATTGCGGCATCCTTTCTATCGCCCAGCGAGGCATTATACATAATGAGGAACTTGTTCTGACCTTTGATGAGCAGATCGCTGACCCTGTCCATGGGCAGAGATTCACTGTTCAGGTTTATATTTCCCCTTATTAAAGAGCCATCGATGGTTTTAACTACAACCGTTCTATTTTCCTTGCTGACATAGGTATTAAATTCATCGTACTCATTAAACTCATCATCATATTCAGTTTCATTCACTTTCCAATCCTCTCCTGTTACCGGTTCCTGCATAAAGTCACCTTATGAATAAAATCACTGTACCCCGTCGAGGCTGCTCATCTTTTCAAAATTATGGCCCTCAGCTGTGACAAGCTCTGCTACAAAACTACCGACAATCGCGGCACTTTTCATCTGTACCAGCAGCCTGCGTTCATCATCGGTAACCCAGAGTCGTATTTTCGCTCTCTGTTTTTTGGAAAAGACACCCTCAACATTCTTAAGATCGGGCTCAAGCACCAGGGTATTAAAAGTACCTGCCGGAACATTGACTGTTTCCCTGCCGACCACCCGCAAAACACCCATAAGGTTTTTTTCTCCATCTGATACCGGGTGCTCAAACTCATTTTTTCCATGCAAATCGAGCAGCCGTGAATAATAGAATACAGCCAGCGGGTCAAAAGTGCCTGGAAGCAGATTTATAACTCTCGGTTCCGTATCAAAGTTAATATATGTTGATTCTTTTTTATCCCAGTCAAAATCAACCTTGATGTTTCTCCGGGTCTTACCTTCTTTTTGGTCTTTTTTATAATAAAGTGAATGGTTCATACCGGCATCAGTGTAGGAATCTATCCGGTCTCTGACCTTGAAAAATATATCAATAAATGAGTTTGAGCGGGCGGTCAGGACAAAATGATAAGCCTTCACGCCTTGTATTTCTTCCATATCATGAACTTCAAGAGAGGCCGTTCCGGCAGGTATGACACCATATTTTAAAACAAATTGCAGCTTTTCACCTGGCTGGAAGGGATGCTCTTTTTCAGCGTCGGCAGGGCTGACAAATGAGATTAGGCTCATAAAAACAAGGAATAACAATATGGCACTTTTTAAAATGCTCATGTTTATCTAGCCGCCTCTTTGCAGAACTTTTTACTGCAGGTAACATGGCACTGTGCGTAGTATAGTGCCGTATCACTGCTCGGGCTTTTTTCTGAATGTCTCTATCCCGGCAGGAAAGCCCGGAAAGAGGTTTCATTTCATTAGTAACTTTTTATATTACCTACTGGTTGAAGGCTTTACAAGTTATATCAACAAATAAAATCTTTTTTCAAACTGGACTGCAGCCGATATTATTTGTTATGATTTGAGTGATATCTTTTTTTGATCATGTCGGGTTATGGAATTAAACAGTAATAACATGCCGCTACGCGCCACGTTATGAGAAAACACAAAAGAGCCCACCTTATCGAGTACCTTGAAATTCTAGATCTTAATTCCGGTTTGCATATAGGTCACCTGGCAGATATTTCCCCACAGGGCATTATGGTGGTCAGCCAGGAACCGATCCCTCCCGACAGGGACTTTTGTTTTCAGCTGCAGTTGCCTGAAACTCATGCCGACCGTAAAATAATTAATTTCACGGTCCGTTGTCTCTGGTGCAAAAAGGATGTCAATCCTGATTTTTATGTATCCGGATTCCAGATCAGTGAAATTGCAGCACACGAAATAAAAATCATAAAAAATCTGATTAAAACTCACGGTTTTAAAAGCAGATAGTGACATCATGGTAGAAAATCAGGACGGATGCAGGGCACATATAAAATATCCCTGTCAATGGCTTTACAAAGTCATAGGCATGGACCGGAATAAACTGCACCAGGCCCTGAAGGACATTGCCTCCGAAGACTCCTGTAAAATCTCATTTTCCAACAGCAGCAGCTTAGGTAAATATCATTGCCTCAACCTCGAAGTAACCGTCCGTAGTGAAGAGGAGCGTAACACAATCTATTTGGCTCTGAAGGCTCATCCCCAGATAAAAATAGTTCTGTAAAAATAATATGTGTCCGTCAAGCCCTGTTAATCTATGTATTACAAAAATAATTACCCCCGTTTGAAAAACCATGCCTTGAATCTTCTAAGCACTTTTTTTTCAAACAGCTTGACTAAACCTGCAAAACAATACAAAAATATACGTAGATTTTTTCACGATAGTACTTGTTGAGCTGATCGTTGTTTAATCATCTGGGAAGGTCAGGTATTGAACCGGAATTACAATTCTGAACTTTTCAGTTCAAACGTTCTGATGAGAGGTACTTTTATGGATACTGCGTCTTTGATTCCGACACCGGATGCCTTGCAGGTTCACTGGTTCTGGCTGCACCTGCTGCTCACCCTCACCACCTTTCTCCATTTTGTAGCAATGAACATTATGCTGGGGGCAGGATTTATTGCCTTTTCAGCACCGTTCTGGCGCGGTGACGATGTGATGCCGTTGAATGCGCACATTGCCAGAACCCTGCCTTACTCAATTGCCTTTACTATCAACCTCGGCGTTGCACCTCTTCTCTTCCTGCAGGTCCTCTACGGCCAGTTTCTGTACACCAGTTCAGTCCTTATGGCTGTTTACTGGCTTGCAATTGTCGGCATTCTTATAATCAGTTATTATGCGGCGTATGTATATAACCTGATTGATAACCGAAGCGGCATGGGGCGCCTTTATATCGGCACGGCGCTTCTCTTGCTGCTGACTGTCTCCTTCCTCTTCAGCAACAATGTCTCGATCATGCAGATGCCGGAAGTCTGGAGCAGTTATTTTGACGACCGCACAGGCTGGTTCCTCAATTTCAATGATCCGACCCTTATTCCGCGCTATCTTCACTTTGTTGCCTCTGCCGTTGCCATCGGCGGTCTCGGTATCGCTCTTTACTTTGAAATTCGCAAACGGCGCGGTGCCGCTGACGGCGACGAGTGGATTAAGCTTGGCTGCAACTGGTTTATGGTTGCCACCATAATCAACTTCGGCTTCGGTTTCTGGTTTCTGGGCGCCCTGCCTGAACCAGCCTATGATCCGTCTACCCTGAATGGCAAAATATTTTTCATCATGATCGTTGCATCAGTCGTCACCATTATTCCATCGGTGGCTTACGCTCAGGCGGGCAGGATCATCCCGGCTACTGTCTGGGCTTTACTGACAGTTCTGCTTATGACCCTGGCCCGTGATATTTTAAGACTTACATACCTGAAGCCGTATTTCACTCTCTCCGGTCTGCCCTATGTCCCGCAGTATTCACCCTTTATTGTTTTTCTGCTGGCCTTTATCGGTGGCGTCTATCTCGTGGTCTGGATGCTTAATACAGTCTGGAACAGCAAGGAGGTCGCGTAATGAATTATCCTGTATGGCAGATTGAATTCCTGGGTGGCGGTTTTTTGATTGCGGTAATAGCGATTATCCATGTGTATATCGCCCAGTTTGCCGTAGGAGGCGGCCTCTTCCTAGTGCTGACGGAACATCTGGCTTACCGCAGAAACGACCAGGGCATCCTCGACTTTGTCAGGAAGCACA
>JAFDBU010000262.1 GCA_019313095.1 Deltaproteobacteria bacterium
CGGTGGCGATCCTTGAACCTGTTAATATTGGCGGCGTGATGGTCAGCCGGGCAACCCTGCACAACGAGGGCGAAATCAAACGCAAAGGGGGAATGGCGGGTGATCATGTCCTGGTTCAGCGGGCCGGGGATGTCATCCCGGAAATTGTTAAACCGGTAGTTGAGCAGCGTGATGGCAGCGAAAAGACTATCCAGATGCCTGAATATTGTCCGGTATGCCGGCATCACCTTATAATGCCGGAGGGTGAGGCCATAACCAGATGCCCCAACTCTCACTGTCCGGCTCAGAGGCTGCGGCTGCTTATCCATTATACCTCGAAGGCAGGAATGGATATTGAAGGCCTGGGCAAAAAAGCGATGGAACAGCTTTTTAATGAAAAACTGGTGCAGGATATCCCGGATATTTATGAATTAAAAGTTAACGATCTTGCAGCCTTGGAGGGCTGGGCCGAAAAATCCGCCCGCAATGCAGTTGCTGCCATAAAGACAAGCCGTGAAACCAGCCTTTCCAAGCTGCTGAGCGGTCTCGGTATCCGGTATGTCGGCGAAGAGGTTGCAGGACTCCTCGATGAATATTTTGAGGGCTCACTGGAAAATCTTATGCGGGCCGCCGAAAAGGAACTCCTTGATATAGAAGGGATAGGGCCGCAAACCGCGCAAAGCATTAGAGAATATTTTCATGACCCAGAAGTAAAGAAAATGGTGTCGCGTCTGATGGGATTTGGTTTTACTTTCATCCCTGCTTCAAAAAGTCCGGCGGAGACCCCCTTTACAGGTCTGATTTTTCTTTTCACAGGCAGCCTCGTATCAATGTCAAGGGATGAAGCCAAAGTCAGGATCAAGGAACGTGGAGGCAAGGTTGCGTCCCAGGTCAGTAAAAAAGTTACCCATGTTGTTGTGGGAGACAAGCCTGGGAGTAAATTTAAAAAAGCCCGTGAGCTGGGTTTGAAGATTCTGACTGAAAAGAATTTTACAGATCTGTTGACCGGTGCTGACGCTCAACAAATAAACCGGCAGCTTTCAATGTTCTAGCTTTTATCAGAGTTATAAGGAGCTTTTTCATGGCAGACAGAAAGAGAATCCATGTCATCGTCGAAGGCAGGGTACAGGGAGTTTTCTTCCGAGCCTATACCAGGGATGAAGCTGTCGCTCTTGGTCTTGCCGGCTGGGTTAAGAACCGGCCAGATGGTTCGGTGGAGGCCCTGGTTGAAGGCAAAAAGAGCGCCGTGGAAAAAATGGAGAAGTGGTTTTACCGGGGATCACCACATTCTAATGTAACAGGGGTTCACGTGACCGAAGAAACTCCGGTAGGCGACAACAGTACTTTTGAAATTCATTATTACTGATGAGCCTCAATCATTTCCCATCCGTCCCATTGTTAATATACACACCCTGATACCCTGCCGGGATACAGGTCGCATCTTTTTAATAAAACCCTTCAAATATTAGTTTACTCCCTGCAATACTGTTCTTCTAGGCCGAAATGACTTGAGCGCTGTTCTTTACAAGTATTGACATTAAAGGTGTACTGCTTTATAGAGTAGCGAATCATTTTAATAGGAGGATTTCCCTGAACAATGAGTTATTCTGATGCCTCAAATCTCAATAAAAAAACAAGATCTAAAGTGGTAACCTTACCAAGCACTCAGCGAATAACCTGTCATGAATGCGGCAATAAAAAGGAATTTCTGGAAGTTTCGGATGGTGTTATTCTCACAACACGATTTATCCAAAACAAAGATGGCAGTTTCAGCCAGGAACTGGATGACTCCCAGGTTCTGGGCCAGGTAAAATTCTACTGCGGCGATTGCGGGGCTGATCTCACCCAATTCCATAAACGATTTCTGGAAATGCTCTTCTAGTATTTTCCCTAAAAGCGATGCACGTATTATATACACCATAAGGAGATATTCAGGTTGAGCCGTGAAAAGCTGGTCATTCGCGACAATTTCACTTTGCGGGCTCATTATGACACTCTGCAGGCCGGTGATATTGTTATAGGAAGGCTACGCCTGAGAGCGGCGGAAGAATCTTTACTTCTTGACCTGTGTGAAAGAGACATACACTTAATCCCTTCGGGCCTTTCACAGCTTGCCAGCCGTTCCAAGGCATTGCAGGCTTTGCTATTTGGTCCATATATGCTGCCGCTTACCCGTCCAATCCAGGCCCAGCATGACCTGATTGAAGCAATTTCAGAGTACCAAAAAAATTCCATCACAACAGTGGTCACCAAGCGTGACCGCAGTAATGCCGGTATGGGCGTCTGCCTCTGGAGCTCCATTGAAGAGGTTTTTACCCATGCTTCACTCGGAAATATCCCTTATCCTTTCGTCCTGCAGCCCTTTGAGCCTGACTGTCGAGATATCAGGGTTATTTTTTTGGATGATTATATTGAGGCTTACTGGCGTGACAATCCGCATAATTTCAGGAACAATCTGCACCATGGCGGACTAAGTCAGCCATGCGAACTTTCAGAAGAACAGGTCAGGCTCTGCAGCAGTGTAATGGCACGCGGACGTTTCCCCTATGGCCACCTTGATTTGATCATAACAAAAACAGGAGAATCGTATCTTTCGGAAATAAATCTTCGGGGAGGGATCCGGGGCGCTTTAATTACCCCGGAGGACTATCAGGTACGGGTGAATGCTATCCACCAGATGATGCTGGACA
>JAFDBU010000263.1 GCA_019313095.1 Deltaproteobacteria bacterium
CCCGGGCCGCCTCTATATCTTTGTCGGCAAGATCGGAAACAATGAGCCCTAATGCCGTTACGGCATGCCAGCGCACAGTTAAATCAGTACTGCATAAAGCACCGATAAGTGGGTTTATGACCCTGGCAGCAGGCAGCTGCCGCAACTCCTCTATGACATCTTCTATATTGGAAGACCCCAGCAGTTTGGTGATGCGTCGCTTTTCCCGGATGCTCATCAGTTATGATGCTGAAAATATTCAGAAAATCAATATTTTTTATAGGAGTAAAGGAACAGGCTTCAGAAAAAACTCGAGATTCCAGGCGCACAAATTTCTCTGAATGAGGCATACCAAGGTACGTCGCAATGAAGAGAAATGGAGGGCAACCCGGTCAGCTGGAGTCTGATCGGGCCTCATTCCGCGGTTTGGGCAATAACGGCTTGGCCTATCCTCTTTCCCATTTCCACACACTCCTGCAGATCGAAGTGGTTTGGAACATATTTAACCCTCAGTCCGGGTTCGAGGATATCGAATTTCATATCTTCCATTGCCGTATTCATGAGCTTGACTGCTTCACCGGACCAGCCAAAAGAACCAAAGGCGGCACCTATTTTGTTGGTCGGCTTCAAACCGCGCATGTACATGAGGAAGCCGGCCATCCGGGGCAGCATGCCGTTGTTGAGGGTGGCGCAGCCGAGTATAACTGCTTTGGCATTAAGCACATCAGTCATAACATCACTGCGATGACTGACCGCAAGGTTGATGAGCTTGACACTGACACCGGTAGTGTCAATTCCGGTGGTGATGGCCTTGGCCATCATCTCGCTCTATTTCCACATAGTATCGTAGATCACCAGTGCTTTTCTCCGACCCTTGTTCTGGCTCCAGGCGTCATAGGCATGAATAACATCATTGATATGTGAGCGCCATATAACCCCATGATCCGGAGCTATCATATCAATTTCGAGGCCCATTTCCCGCACCTTGGCCAAGAGTTTCCTGATAAGGGGAGAATAAAGGGTCAGGATGTTGGCATAGTACTTGGCAGTCTGCTCCATGAGTTCCGAGAAATCGACTTCATCATCAAAACGTTCGCTGGAGGCATAGTGCTGGCCAAAGGCATCACTTGAAATGAGAAATTTGTCCTCCTGCAGATAAGAGAACATGGAGTCCGGCCAATGCAGCATCCTTGTTTCAAGAAATTGAACGGTCTTGCTGCCGAGGCTGATGGTCTGACCATTTTCAACCGCCTCAAGTGGCCAGTCTTCCGGATGGAAATGTTCATTAATGGCCTTAAGGCCCATTTTCGAACAGAAGATTTTTTCCGGTTTGATCAGTTCAACTATTTCAGGCAGAGAGCCGGAATGGTCCATTTCCACATGGTTCACTATCAGATAGTCGATCTCGGTCGGGTCCATGAGCTGCTTAATATGATGCACCAGATCGTGCATATGCCCCTTCTTCACCGTATCAAACAGGGCAATCTTCTCATCCTTGACCAGGTAAGAGTTATAAGTTGTTCCTTTGTAGGTGGAGTAGCCGTGAAAATCGCGGACATTCCAGTCAATGGCCCCCACCCAGTATATGTTATTTTTTATTTCAAGGGATTTCATAGTATCTCCTAGTGCGTATAAGTGTCAGAATTTCAGACCTGTTGCTGCCTGAGAAAACAGTTGCCAGTTATATCTGCGCCGATTCTTAGGTCACGGCAAACAAGTGTAAACCGAAACAAAAACCTGTTTTTTACTCTTTCACCGGCATGGTAAAAAGCCGCTGGCCCAGCTCGGTATCCAACATGAAGAGGCCGTTTGCATCCTTGCCTATAAGTTTCAGCTTATCAACCAGGGTGCCCGCTGTGGCCTCCTCTTCAACCTGTTCGGACACGAACCACTGCAGGAAAATATTGGTGGCATGGTCACGCTCATCCAGGGCAAGATTAACGAGGTTGTTGATCAGTCCAGTGACTTTTTGTTCATGGGACAGGACATTTTGGAAGGCATCCAGGGGCGATTTCCAATTAGAGGCCGGAGCGTCTATAGCTGTCAGGATGACACGGCCTCCGCGTTCACAGACAAAATCAAACATCTTCATGGCATGGAAAAGCTCTTCCTGGGCCTGCTGACGCATCCAGTTCGAAAAGCCTCCAAGACTGATCGACTCAAAATAGGTAGCCATTGACAGGTAAAGATATGAGGAATAAAGCTCAGCATTGATCTGCTGGTTGATGGCCTTTTCCATTTTTTTGCTCAGCATAACAACTCCTTGTAAAAAGCTATCAGCTGTAAGTATTCAGCTATCAGCTGACAGTGGTTGATTTTTTTTAAAAGCCTATTGCTGAAAGCTTTAAGCTATTTCAGCTTTTCCAGAGACCATGCAGATTGCAGTATTCTCTGGCACTGACCTGGGCGGCCTCAACCTTGAAAACTGCTTCGGGGGCATCGCCAGGATTCAAAAACTGTCTATAGGCAGTATTGCCGGCAATAAGCTCAATCCACTCGATATAATGTTTTTCTTCCATTGGATGAGGAACAGCCCCGACTGAAACCTTGTAACCACCATCAACCTTCTGGACAACTGGTACGTGTTTCTCCTTTGCGGCATCAACGGTATTCTCGACCAGCAGGGTCATATTCTGACCACAACAGACAAGTGTCCCCTGGCCACCATGCAGGACTTCCACTATGTTGCCGCAAACGTCACATTTGTATACTTCAAGCTTCTTTGCCATGTTGAACCCTCCTTTGTGTTAATTCACAAAAATATATTTATAAAAACTGATTATGTATAATTTAGTAATTTTCACCAAGCAGTTCAAAATGAGCTTTGGCATGGGCACAGGCCGGGCATTCATCAACTGCTTCCTCGCCTTCATGCAGGTAGCCGCAATTGCGGCATCTCCAAGTGACCTTGGTTTCACGTTTAAAAACCCGGCCGTTCTCAATATTTGCTGCCAAATCCTTGTATCTTTTTTCGTGCTGCTTCTCGGCCACGGCTATGGCCATGAATGCTGCGGCAATGTTCTTGAATCCTTCTGCCATAGCTGTTTTGGCAAATTCAGGATACATAGTGGTGTGTTCATAATTTTCACCGGCAGCAGCTTCATGCAGATTTTCAAGAGTGGTGCCGATTACCCCGGCTGGAAAGCTGGCGGTAACCTGGGCTTCGCCGCCTTCAAGGAATTTGAACAATCTTTTGGCGTGTTCTTTTTCCTGGTTTGCTGTTTCTTCAAAAATAGCACTTATCTGGACAAAACCATCCTTTTTTGCCTGGGAAGCAAAGTAGGTGTAACGGTTGCGTGCCTGGGATTCACCGGCAAAGGCAGTGAGAATGTTTTTTTCTGTCTGGGTACCTTTTAGTGCGGCCATTTTCCCTCCTTATAAAAAAATGATATGCAAAGTATGCTGCTGAGAATGATTCCTAATAACAATACGATCAAAATCCGGCAAGAAAAAATTAAAAATTTTACAACAAAAGCGGACGACTGGATAAGAATCCAACAATTATTTATCTGATCAAAATCAGTATAAGATTACAGATATTATACAATAAAATAATAATATGTAAAATGTTGTTGATTGCTTAAAACCCCCACAAATGTTATCCCGAACGGTCTGAAAGGCATGAGAGATTTTTTTAAGATTTACTGCCGCATTCCCCGCGAAACGGCATCTCAGCCATTATTCCTTTTGCCTCTGCATCTAGGACTGAGTGTTTTGTCATGATCAAATCGAAAATATTATCTGGATCAAATATTAAAGAGGCAAACATCCTTTTTTCCAGATCCCGGCAGCGGGCATAATTTTTCTTGATAGCCCGACAGCGGTCTTCATTGTTCATGCCGTAACGTTCAATAATATATTCCAGCCTTTCCTGTAAACTTACCACCTGGTCATGGTTAACCCTTTTATCGGCATAATAGACTATTTCCTTTTCCGTAAAATCTTTTTCCGGGGCATAGGTTTTCAGTATGACATGTTCAGCAATAATGTCGGCTATTGCATGCAGGTTATGTTCCAGGCATATTTCATAGCCTTTGACAGCATGATCTCCATCATTATCAAGACAGGCTGTTTTGCCTATATCATGCAGCAGGGCTCCGGCAATAACCGTTTCCATCGAGAGTTCATGACCGGCTGATATAAGACCATCTGTAATGACCTCAGCGACCCGCGCCACAACAATGGAATGGTCCTTAATGTTAGGCAGCATGTGATACCGGTCCATAAGCCCTAGACATTTGTAAACGTCCGGTATGTTGGTGGGGACGGTGGAATTCATAATGTTCAACCGGACTTGCGGCTCAGCTCGTGCACGGCATCAATAAACAGCTTTGCCTGACCGGGAGGGGTGAACTGGTGGATACCGTGGCCAAGGTTGCAGATGTGTCCTCGGGCTTTACTACCGCCGGCC
>JAFDBU010000264.1 GCA_019313095.1 Deltaproteobacteria bacterium
ACACAATCCGCAAAAAACGAAAGGCTGTTGTGGTAGAAGGAAACTTTGATCTTCTGGCTCTGGCCTCATTCGGGCTTGATAATGTGGTAGCGCCTCTTGGTACAGCTTTAACTCAGACCCAGATAAGGCTTTTGAAGGGCTATGCCGATGAAGTCATCCTCCTCTTTGACGGCGATGAGGCAGGCATCAAGGCTGCTATGCGGTCGGTGCCCCTGTTTCTGGCGGAGCAGGTTGAGGCCAGGGTGGCTCTGCTGCCTGCCACGCATGATCCTGACACATATATCAGATCACATGGCCGGGAAGGACTAGAAAAATATCTGATGAATGCTCTGCCCATGCTTGAATTCGCCTATGAGCACCTGAAAGAAAAGCATGGCATGAGTATGACGGGCAAAGGCAAAATTCTTGAAGAGCTTGAGCCCCTGATCCAGGCCTCTGGCAGCAGTCCTTTTCAGCAGTCTGTGCTTATTTCTGAGTTCAGCAATAAGCTGGGACTTGATCCTGAGCAGGTTATGCAGGGATTCAAGGCAGCCGCCAGAAAAAATAGCCGGCAAGAAGCAATTCAATTTAAGAATGTTGTCCCGGCCAAAGATGAAAATAGCAGGACTGCTATCGAGCTTCCCAGAATACAGGCTCAGCTGCTTGAGTTTCTGATCTTTCATCCCGGCTACCTGAAACGCTTTGTTGATGCCGGCATAGAGGAAATACTGGTCGAAAACCAGGCTGGTAATATACTCAATGCACTGCAGCAGCTGGCAGCTGAAAATGATACGTTTGGGCCTGAACAACTCATGGATAGTCTGCCGGAAGGGCCTGAACGTTCCTATGTCTCCCGCCTTCTCATAACATCGCAGTTTATCAGGCAATATGATCAGGAAAAATTGGCAGAGAGTATGGCTGAGGAAATGCTGGTCTGGCTCGTTCGGTATCGCTTTAAAAAAGATATCCAACAGTTGAGCGAGGAGATCCGAAACGCCCAAAAAAACAAGGATCAGAAGTTACTCGAAGAACTGTTACTCAGAAAAGCGGAACTGAATAAATATCTTGCCTCCATGAATGTAGGGGACAATTAATGACGGACGAAACACAGCTGCAATCGTGGCTTGCCTTGCATTTGATGCCAGGTCTGGGGCCGGTGTCATGCCTTAAACTGGCAGCACATTTCAGCGGTCCGGATAAGGTTTTAACCGCTAGTGTTGCGGATCTTGGACATGTCTGCCGTTTACGTCAGGAGACACTGGCCGCCTTGTCAGATGCAGGCAGGCACAATCTCCTGGTGCGGGCTGAAAAGGAAATAAAAGCCGCAGCAGATAAAAATATAAAGATACTTGCCTGTGATGATCCTCTTTATCCTTATCTGCTGAGAAATATTCATGATCCGCCTCCTGTTCTTTATGTGCTGGGAAACCCAGCAATGCTTAACGGCAAGGGAATTGGTATGGTGGGCTCGCGTGCAGCCACGCACTATGGTAAGGAGATAGCCCGAAAAATGGCAAACACTCTGGCCAGTTATGGGTATGCCATCATAAGCGGCATGGCCCTGGGAATTGACACTGCTGCCCACCAGGGTGCATTAGAAGCAGAAGGCGGGACAATAGCTGTTTTGGGTTGCGGCCTTGATATTATTTATCCGCCCTCTAATCGCAAGTTGTATCATGACATTGCTTCCTCAGGTGCGGTTGTTAGTGAGTATCCGTTTGGCAGCAAGCCTGAAAATTTTCGCTTCCCGGCCCGCAACAGGATAATCAGCGGTCTCTCGGTCGGGATCGTAGTGGTGGAAGCGGCGAACAGATCAGGTTCTTTGATCACAGCAAGACATGCCCTTGAACAGGGAAGGGAGGTTTTCGCAGTTCCAGGACGCATCGATTCAGTAAAGAGTGAAGGCACCCATAATCTTTTGCAGCAGGGAGCGAAACTGGTTCACAGCATAAACGACATTGTTGAAGAGTTTTCCTTTGCAGCCCCTCATGAAAATCAAGCAAATGCCCCAGAATATAATTCAAAAAATGCACCGGTGCTGAACCCGGAAGAGGCAGCGCTCTTGGCCTGTCTGGATGTCTATCCGCAGACAGTTGATGAATTGGTGCGGGATAGCGGCTTTACGCCCCAGAAAATTAATGAACTCCTCTTATTGCTTGAACTAAAAGGTTTAATAGAGTCTTTACCGGGTAAATCCTTCCAGAAGAGTTCCAATATTAGCATATAGCGTGATAAATTCATGCAGTAATAGTGGTTGCTATTTTTTTGCACTACTAATTACTTCATCAGGTAGAAGCCCAGTGTCCTGTCAGTGTATCCTGATTCTTCAATGAATTCGCAACCGATATAGTAGTCTTTAATGGTTCTGACAACGACTTCTTTTTCGACAATTTCAGGTGGAACTTTATCCAGGGTAAACTTGACCTTGAGCCTGTCTCCAACCTGAACCCTTACCTTGTTTAAGGCAGTAAAGCCGAGTCCTCCCATGGAAATATTCTTAATCCGGCAGTTAATGGATACGCTTGGGAGTTTGCCGTCATCAGTCCAGCCGGGCGCAGAATCATCTGCCGTATAATAGCCTCCAATGGATACCTCTTTGCGATAATGTTTTCTGAAGTTTAGATTAATGCCATAGGTTGTTCCGCAGGGGCAGTTAACTGTCAGGAAATGTTTACGGCCCATATGTTTATCAACCGACATTTCGCGCACCAGCAGGCAGTCGGGACAGCTTAAAATAATTTGATTTTCTTTCTGGACATTAAGGTACTGAATGGGGATGTCTTTTTTTGACGCAACTGTCTTTTGAGCAGCTTCATGGGCGATCTTTTTGACAACGTGGCCCTGGCTGTCAAACTTGCAGGCGTACATGAACGGGTCATGATAAAAGGTAAACCAGGCATTTTCGTGAATTCCCCTCTCCTCATATTTTTGTTTCAGGGAAATGGCATCCATGGGGAAGTTATCATAGGCCATGATCCAGAGAGGGTTGAAATGCGCATGGGTCGGCAGCAGATCTGCAAGGTGGTATGCAATTTCTTTACCGGACCAAATCCTGACAATCTGATGCCCCCTGGTGTGGCCGCTGGTGTGCTGAACTTCAACGCTATTACAAACAGTGAAATTCCCTTCGATAAGCTGGAGATTGTCCGAATCCTTTAATTTTGAGAAATTTTCCGGCCAGTAGGTATTCTCTGACCGTATATTGGGATGCATGGCATCCTCCCATTCAAGCTTCTGGATAATATGCCTGGCATGGGGAAAGGCAAGCTCTTCCCCGCCGGCAGCATTTCGCATGACTATGCCGCCGGCATGGTCGAAATCACAATGCGTCAGGATGACATAGTCAATATCCTGCCGTTTAAAACCCAATTTTTTAAGATCTTGAGGTATTTCCCAGTCTCTGGTGACCCGGAAAATTTTTTTCTGTTTGTCGCTGAGTTTATTGCCGAGTCCGGTTTCGACAAGTACAAGGCAATCAGGAGTTTTTATCAGAAGAGGAGAATTGAGGAGTTTGATATAATTTTCTTCCAGCCTGGCAGAATCCTCTTCATCAACAACAGGGAATTTTTTTGACCACAAAACCTTGGTGACCACGCCAAACATGGTTCCGCCGTCTAACTCGAATTCACCGCCATTGAGCCAGAACATTTCAATATCGCCAAGTTTGAGACTTTCCATTTCCCTTTAATCCCTTTACATGAATAAAAGTATAAGTGGAAAATACTTTTATAATTTCAAACTTTTGCGCGCACCAAAAGAGAGCAATTGTTGTTAATTTATAAAAGCAGCATACTGAAATCTCCCTGAAAGGGCGACTTTTTTTTTTTTTTTTTTTTAAACAAAATGGTGATGGGATTGTCAGCAGATATAATCGGCTTAAAATTTTCCCAAAGCTGACCATAACACACCTGCAGCTATTGCTGAACCGATGACACCGGCGACATTGGGTGCCATGGCATGCATAAGCAGGAAATTATTGGGATCTGCCTTCTGGCCAACCATCTGCACTACTCTGGCGGAATCAGGTACAGCTGAAACACCTGCTGCTCCTATGAGCGGATTTATCTTTTCCCTTAAAAATAAATTCATAAACTTGGCAAACAGCACACCCCCCATGGTGGCAATGACAAAAGATAAGGCTCCAAGAGCAAAGATGAAAACCGACTTGGGCGTCAGAAATGTCTGGGCCTGGGTGCTCGCTCCCACTGTAAAACCAAGCAGAATTGTCACAATATCAATAAGGGCATGCCTGGCGGACGCGGCCAGGCGTTCCGTAACAGTACTCTCCTTGAGAAGGTTACCGAAGAAAAGCATGCCAAGCAGGGCAATGGAGCCAGGGGCGATCATAGCACAGATCAAAAAGGCAACGACCGGGAAGATGATCTTTTCCTTGCGCGAAACTACGCGCGGTGCCTTCATGTGTATTTTTCTTTCCTCTTCTGATGTGAAAAGGTACATGATGGGAGGCTGAATAACAGGCACAAGGGCCATGTATGAGTAAGCAGCAATTGCGATCGGGCCGAGGAGTTCCGGAGCCAGCATAGAGGAAAGGAAGATGGCAGTTGGGCCGTCCGCACCGCCTATGATGCCTATTGAACCTGCCTGAGCAGGACTAAAGCCTAGGTAAAGAGATCCCAGAAAAGTCAGGAATATACCTATCTGAGCGGCTGCCCCCAGAAGAATAAGTTTGGGGTTGGAAAGCATGGTGGAAAAATCTGTCATCGCACCTATGCCGAGAAATATCAAGGGTGGATAGATACCCTTTGTCACCCCATAATACAGGTAGTAGAGAACACTGCCCGCGTCATACACTCCCACGAGCATGCCCTTTACCGGAGGTATATTGCCCACTATGATACCCAGGCCTATGGGCACCAGCAGTAATGGCTCATAATCCTTCACTACAGCGAGGTAGATAAATACAATTCCGATAAGGATCATGATGGCATTGCCGATTTCCAGGTGGGCAAAACCGGTGTTATGCAGGAACGTCTCAAAACTCACAGAGTCTCTCCATATGTCAACCAATGATAATGAGTTCCTGCCCCTGGCTGACAATATCACCATCGCGTACCAGGATCTGTTTTACAATACCGTCCTGGCTGGCAGGGAGTTTATTTTCCAGTTTCATTGCCTCCATAATAAGCAGTTTCTGGCCTGCCTTAACCTTGTCTCCCTCACGGACAAAGATAGCCTTTACCTGGCCAGGCATGGGAGCAATAACGCTAGCGCCGGATACTACAACGGTTGAAGCTGCAGCAGGAACTGGTTTAGGTCCTGTGACCTGTTCAGGCGCTGGCTTTGGTACAGCCTCGGAAAGGATAAGCGTCTCGATCTGATTGATGGCAACAGTATGTTCCTGACCATTGACCTCAACGATAGCTTTATTTTCAGTAACTTTTTTGACTATTACCTCATAATTGTTTTTGTTTATAGTCAGGTCATATTTTCGCATGATAAAGTTCCTTAGCTTCTATTGTCAGGCAGATGACTGCGTACTGCAAGATTTCCTATTCTGCCGGCTGTCAACCAGGCGGATTCGCGAACTTCATATCGCTTCCAGGTAATTTTTTCAAATCTGGAGCTGCTCTCCTGCTCAAGGTGGAGGGCAACCGCTATGGCCAGCAGTAGCTCAGAGTCTTTTGCATCAACAGATTTTATTTCAGGAACAACCTTTTTCTCTTCCTTCCCTGCCATTAATTTTTGCGGCAGGGCAAGGATTTTAGGCAGCAGGGCAATGTAGATGCTGATAAAGGAGAGTCCGGCAAAAACAATCAGCAGCCCCATAATACTGAACATTATATAGTTATGACCATTTTCAAAGAGGTTGGCTAAACCGATGTGGTCAAATGAAAAACCCATTTTATTTCCCAGGTAGCGTTACAGTACTGATTTCGACAAAAATTATTTGTCTCAATATCATACCAGGAAAAGGAAGTCAAAAAGATTGCTTTTTGCCTGAGCAAAACCCATGCCAAAATTTAAAATTTATAGTATCATAACGCATTGTTATTACAGGTCACTTTAATGGAAATGCACAATCCTCCCAAAAGGCAGTAATACCCGATTAGCTTAATTGTATAAAAACCGGCAGGCAAGAGCTATTTGTATGGCTGAAAACCACGATGAAACAGGATTGAAATCAAAAATTTTTGCCAGGTTGACCAGGGGCGAGTTCATAAAAGTCTGGGACGGCATCATTGGCATGGCCAGAAAAGCCCTGACAAAAAACGAAGGGATCGATCCGCGCTATGAAAACAGAGACCATCTGCAACGTTTAATCCATGACTGCATCTACGCCAAAGGCGGGGATGTCTCGGGCCGGGCCAGGACTGTAGAACTTGGTGCTGTTTACCTGCACCTTCCAGAAAAAGGGCGAGAAATGTTTCATGATATTCTGGCGCATGATTTTGATATTGACCGGCAGGTTTTAACTGACAAGATCAAAGAGCTGGATGAGGCCCGAAACCAGAAAGAAGCAATTGCGGCTGAAATTGATCTGAAAAATGCCTTAACTCCGCCTCGCATAATTCTCCTGAAACAGTTCTCATCCCTGCCCGACGGCCTAAAACTGTTGATTGATATGCGGGCTGCCCTTCTGGCCAGAGCCCGGGAAGATCAGCGGCTTTATAAACTTTCCTTTGATATCAAAGAACTTCTCAGCGCCTGGTTTGATATCGGCATGCTGGACCTGCAGGAGATTACCTGGAATTCATCGGCTGCCCTTTTGGAAAAACTGATTGAATATGAGGCGGTCCATGAAATCCATTCATGGACCGATCTGCACAAGAGACTTGATTCAAACCGGTTATGCTTTGCTTTTTTCCATAATAAGATGCCTTCTGAACCATTGATTTTTGTAGAAGTTGCCCTGGTCAATAAATTGAGTTCCAATATCCAGGAACTGCTCAATAAAGAGGATGAGAAAGTTGAACCGGAACAGGCCAGTACGGCAATTTTTTATTCAATATCCAATACCCAGCCTGGCCTGGCCGGCATAAGCCTTGGAAACTTTCTAATAAAAACGGTGGTACAGAAACTCTCAACCGAATATGACAACCTGAAACATTTCGCAACGCTCTCGCCGGTTCCCGGATTCAGAAAGTGGCTCGACCCAAAACTTGCCGACGGCGATGAAAATGAACTCCGACCAAAGGAAACTGCTAGTATCAGGGCCCGTTTTGTCTGTGATAATGCGGCCCTGAAATTGGCTGAGATTTTGGCAGGCGAATGGTGGCGGGACAATGAAACTGCGGAACTTGTGAAGCCAGTTCTCGCTAGGCTGTGTGTGCAATTTCTGCTTGAAGAGAAAAAAAGGGACGGGGCGCTTGATCCAGTTGCCAATTTCCACCTTTCGAACGGTGCCAGGCTGGAAAGGGTAAACTGGCTTGCCGACCTCACTGCAACAGGTATGAAACGCTCCTACGGCATCATGGTCAATTATTTTTACCAACTTTCAGACATTGAGAAAAATCACGAGGAATATGTGACTCGGGGACACATAGTAGCCAGTCGGAGCGTGAAATCATTCCTTAAATGATGGTGTTGCCTCTATTACCGAAACTTCAGGGCGCAATCACACAAAGAATATCATTTTTAGCCACATGATCTCCCACCCCCAGATTGACCTTCGTGATGGTGCCTGAAATAGGTGCAGGAAGAGCATTCTCCATTTTCATAGCCTCAAGGATCAGAATGGTTTCCCCTTCATTCACCTTGTCACCTTCTTTTTTGTCTAGCCCGACAATCATGCCCGGCATGGGTGCTATGAGCGGTGTGCCGCCACTGTCATCAACAGCGGCCGGTGCTGGTTCTTTTGGCGCTGAAACAACAGCAGCCCTCCTGGCAGGGGCTGATGCTGCCGGGGCAACCCTGGCAGGCCTTGGAGGCGGAACAGCCTGCCTGACAGCATGTATGCCGGGCGAGCCATCAATATCTTCAACCTCAACTTCAAAGTATTCGCCGTCCACAAGGACATTAAATTTCCGCAGGTTCTCACTCATGGCCGGGACAATTTTCTCTTTTTTCTCTGTCAGTTTGCCGGCTTTTGCCTTGACGACGAGCTCCTGTTCAGCTTTTACGTCCTCCATGCTACGCGGCATAACTTCAGGCGGTACAGGTTCGACGCCGTACTTCCATTTCAGGAACCTTTTGCCAGTAACCGGATAAAGGGCATAAATCAGAATATCATCCATGTCTTTGGCCAGATCCTTTATTTCTGCCCTGGCCTTTTCAAGTTCGGGTTCCAGGACTTCCGCGGGCCGACAGGTAATAGGCTCCTCACCTCGCTGATATCCTTTTAGGGCCTTTTTCTGCACCTCCGGATTGATAGGAACTGCTGTTTTGCCGTATAATCCGTAGCACAAGTCTTTCACCTGACCGGTGATCATCTTATAGCGCTCATCACCTTCATCAAACAGGACATTATTGACTGTCTGTGTCCCGACTATCTGGCTGGTTGGGGTCACGAGAGGGATCTGGCCCAGGTCTTTTCTGACCCGGGGGAGTTCTGCATAAACCTGGTCAATTTTATCCAGGGCATCCATTTCACGCAGCTGATTGACCAGGTTGGAGAGCATGCCGCCCGGAGTCTGGTGCAGAAGAACATTGATGTCGATGATGGACATTTTGTTATCTGCGAGCAGGTGCCGGTATTTGGGCACGATCTCTTTTTCAAATATCTCATTGATCCGGGCCAGGAGGTTGATATCGAACCCTGTATCCCGGTTGGTGCCGAGCAGTGCCATAACCATGGGCTCGACCGCCGGGTGTGATGTCCGGTAGGCATAAGGAGACATACAGGTGTCAACTATATCGGCGCCGGCCTCAATTGCCTTGAGGTGGGTCATGGGAGCCATACCGGAGGTGAAATGACTGTGCAGATGAAGTGGCGCCTTAACTGCCTGTTTCAAGGCCTTGAACAGGGGAAATGCATCATAGGGGGCCATAAGCCCGGCCATATCCTTGACACAGATCGAATCAGCACCCATTGCTTCCAGTTCTTTAGCCTTGGCAACGTAATAATCCAGGTTGTAGACATCACCGCCCATACGCGGCTCGGTCATTGAGTAGCAGATACACCCCTGGAAATGTTTACCGGTTTTTTTGATACCTTTGACTACTGTTTCAAAATTGCGGTAATCATTCAAGGCGTCAAAGGTTCTGAATACGTCCATACCGTTGGCTGCCGCCCGGTCGACAAAAGCCTCGGCCACATCATCAGCGTAATTGCGGTATCCCACCAGGTTCTGAGCCCGCAGCAGCATTGAAAATGGGGTTTTCTTGGCATATTTCTTAAGTGTTCTGATCCTCTCCCATGGGTCCTCATTCAAAAAACGGTGCATGGCGTCAAATGTGGCGCCGCCCCAGGTTTCCAGAGCCCAGAAGCCGACCTCGTCCATCAACTCGGCAACCGGGATCATGTCCTCAGTCCTGCCTCTGGTGGCAAACAGGGACTGATGCCCATCGCGCAGAGTCAGGTCCATAACCTTGACCGGATTTTCGGCCTTTGGCCGGTCTTTACGGTAATCCATCTCTGTGTTTTTTACGACGATATCGCTGCTCATTGTATCTTCCTATTAAATATTATTAAGCTTTCCAGCCTGGAAAAAGGCGCATCTGGGCCATGCTGCGCAGCATCATTTGCGACTGGCGGCCGCTGAAACTCCAGAAACCTTCAAATGAAGGAGAGGTAGCACGGTCATAAGGCATGTCATACCGGGCAGTTTCCTCTTCTTCCTGCAGGTAATAAAGGACCGCGGCCATGGCGGCTATTTTCTTTTTGTTATCTTGCATGGAATAGGCCAGGATCTGACATTTTAATTTCCGAGCTGGACATAGGCTGTATATTCGGTTGCCATCCCGGTAATGGAGTCAATCTTGTCTTCAAGTATTTTCCGGTCCTGGCTGTTTAGCCATTTATTCCATTCATCAAGCGACTGCCAGGTGCTTATCACCAGATATTCCCCGGGCCTCTCAATACATTTTAAGGTTTCGCCGCTAACATAGCCGGGCTGCTTCATGGCATGGGCCCTTAATTCAACTATCAGTGGGCGTACGACAGGCGCTACTTCCTGCCCAATGGATCGCTTGATCAAAATTTTTACAGCCATACTTCCCCTCCTTGTAATGAAATATATAAACCTACAGGCTTATAACGGTATATTGCCATGCTTTTTCATGGGATTGGTGTCACGTTTGTTTTTTAAGAGCTGCAAGGCCTTGATAATCCGGAAACGGGTTCTGGCCGGTTCTATGATGTCGTCAATATATCCCCGCTTGGCAGCCACAAAAGGATTTACCACGGCTTCAGCATATTCCTGCTCCTTTTGCTCTAGATAAGCCTGCGGATCGTCTGTTTTTTTAGCCTGACGCGCGTAAAGCACTTCAACCGCGCCCTTGGCGCCCATTACCGCAATTTCAGCAGTAGGCCAGGCATAGTTGATATCACCCCTAAGATGTTTGGAGGACATGACGCAATAGGCCCCGCCATAGGCCTTTCGGGTGATGATGGTAACTTTGGGGATTGTGGCTTCAGCAAATGCATAGAGCATCTTGGCGCCGTTTCTGATTACACCGCCATATTCCTGGACGGTGCCGGGCAGAAACCCGGGGACATCAACAAAGGTAACAATCGGGATGTTAAAACAATCGCAGAAACGCACAAATCTGGCGCCCTTAACCGACGAATCTATATCCAGTACACCGGCCAGATATTCCGACTGATTTGCAACGATACCAACCGGATAACCATCGTAACGGGCAAAGCCGATAACAAGGTTTGGCGCAAATTCCGCCATGATTTCGAGGAAATCGCCATAATCAACTGTCCTCCGGATAACTTCCTTCATGTCATAGGAAACGTTGGGGTTTTCCGGGATAATCTGGTTGAGAAAATCGTCTGCTCTATCAGGTGGGTCATCACACTCAACAACCGGCGGACTTTCCATGTTGTTCTGGGGTATGAATGATAAAAGTTTCTTAATGTATTCAATGGCATCCGCCCCGGATTCCGCCGCATAATGAATAACCCCACTTTTAGTGGCATGAACGGTCGCACCGCCGAGCTCCTCAACAGTTACATCCTCATGGGTCACGGATTTCACGACCTTGGGGCCGGTGAGAAACATGTAGCTGTTGTTTTTGACCATAATGGAAAAGTCGGTTAAGGCCGGGGAATAGACGGCGCCTCCTGCACAGGGGCCGAAAATAGCTGAAATCTGCGGGATAACACCTGAACTCATGACATTGCGCAGAAAAATATCCGTATATCCGGCCAGACTTTCTATACCTTCCTGAATCCTGGCGCCGCCGGAATCATTGAGCCCGATGACCGGTGCCCCGTTTTTCATGGCCAGATCCATGATCTTGCATACTTTTTCAGCAAATGTCTCTGAAAGCGATCCGCCAAATACGGTAAAATCTTGAGAAAAGACATAGACGACCCGGCCGGC
>JAFDBU010000265.1 GCA_019313095.1 Deltaproteobacteria bacterium
GGTGGCCAGGGATACAATGTGCATGAGATATGTGGCCAGTCTGGCTCCGAAACGAGCCAGAAACCCTTCTCCCTTTGTTGCCTTTTTGGTGGTAACAGAAAAAAGCTTGTAAGAAAACATCGGGATGACAGTCAGTGATACCAACAGGCTTAAGGTTACGGCAGCCACCACGGCTATCGCGATATCACGAAATAACTGGCCGGCCTCCTCCTGGATAAAAACAACGGGCAGAAACACTGCAACCGTTGTCAGGGTTGAGGCAATAATAGCGCCCCACACCTCACGGGTCCCGTCATATGCCGCCTCAAAGGCAGACTTGCCCATCTTGCGGTGGCGGTCAATATTTTCTATGACCACGATAGCGTTATCCACCAGCATACCGACCGCAAAAGCAATTCCCGCCAGACTTATAACGTTAAGGTTGCGGCCCATGGCATTCATAAAGATAAACGTGCCGATTATACTTATGGGAATGGACGTGGCAACAACAAGCGTTGATCTGATGCTGCGCAGAAAAACAAGCAGGACGATGACGGCAAGCATACCGCCTATCAGAATATTCTGCTTGATCAGGTCTATGGCGGAGTTAATATAGCGGCGCTGGTCATAGACCCATTCGAAGGCAATATCCTGAGGTGCAAGCTTTTCAGCGTTCAGCCATTGTACCACCTCTTCGACCCGCTCGGTCATCTCCAGGATATTGGTTCCGGGCTCAGGTTTGATGCCGACTGCAATACCACCTTTACCGTTATGAATAACGGTACTCGCACGCTTGCTATAGCCTCGCTGTATATGAGCCACATCTCCGATCGTCACCCTTTTCTCGCCGGTTGAAACCAGGATAACATCGGCAATATCTGCTTCAGAATTGAATTCTCCTGTAGTCCTGATCCTGAAATCCCTTCGGCCGACACCCATGTTGCCTGCCGAAACGTTGACGTTTTCACCCCGGACTGCATGTATGACGTCATTAATCGTCAGGCCATAGGCTGCCAGCTGCTGCGGCTGTACGATGATATGCATCTCCTCATCGACGCCGCTGCCGATAAAAAGGTCAGCCACTCCTTCAACGCGTTCCAAATGCTGCCGGACTTCATTTTCGAAAAATGTTCTGTAGGTTTCAATATGCCGTGGGTTTGTTTCATTAGACTTGAGAATAATCCAGATAACCGGCGAAGTTGCTGCGCCTGTAGCGTTAATGATAGGTTTATCAACTCCTTCGGGATAGGAGGGGACCTCATTTAACTTATTGGAAACCCGCAGCAGGGCATCATCAACATTGGTGCCAAGCTTGAAGGTCAGGGAAATAGAGCCCTGGCCGTTGAACGCCTCGCTTTCCATCTCAGTCAGGCCGGGAATGCCCTTGAGAGTCTTTTCCTGTTCTTCAATGATCTCCCGTTCCATTTCATAGGGGGTGGCCCCCCGCCAGGTAGTAGTAACGGTGATCACCGGCTCCACCACCGTCGGACTGAGCTGGTAGGGAAGGGTTTGCAGGCTTATGACGCCAAAAAGGACCACCAGTATGATACCGACCAGTATTGTGACCGGTTTTTTAATTGAGAAACTTACAATATCCATATTTACGCCATGCTATATATTGCCAATACGAACAGGCTGCCCTTCACGCAACCTTTCGTTTCCTTTTACAATCACCATATCTCCGGCTTCCAGACCCGAACCTGTAACACCCACATGCATGGAGTCATATCCGATCACCTGTACAGGCACCATTTTGGCAGCCGAGTCCTTTGCAAGCCAGATGACATTCTGACCGAACCTGTCAATCAGGGCGTCCCTTGGCACCTTGAGGCCCGTTCTTTTTTCTGCGGAGGGAACCAGGGCTCTTGCTTCCATGCCTTCTATCAGGCCGGCTGAGTTCTGCATCCGTATTTTCACATCAAACGTCCTTGTGGCAACATCGCCCTTTGGTACGAAACTGAGAAATTTCCCGGTGAACTTAGTGCTGTCATTTTTTAGGGTAATATTTTTCCCCGGCTCCAGATATTTAAGTATGCCGGCCGGGACATTAACCACGATATCCACCATGCTGTCATCAGCGATAACAGCAACCGTACCCCCGTCATCAACCCATTCTCCTTTTTCGGTATTTTTCTGCACAAGAATGCCGTCAAAGGGAGCAAGTATTTCCTTTTTTTTCTTTTCCAGCAGTAGCCTGTCCAGGGATGCCTTCAGGGACAGAGATCTGTTTTCCAGCATTTTACTTTTGAAATAATATTCATCATAGGCTGATTCGGAAACAGAACCCTCCTTATAAAGTGGCTCTCTTCTCTGAAGCTGCTTTTTCGCCTGCTCCAGTTCTACCAGCACTAATTCATAGTCAGCCCGGGTGGCATGTATGACGGTATCGAGGATATCTGAACTTAAAACCGCCAGGGTATCACCGCTTTTAACCTTATAGCCCTCTTCAAAAAATACCTGCTCAACAACACCGTCCACCTCGGCAGCTACATCTGACTTGCGGGAGTAGTAAACTGTGCCCACAAATTCCATCATCGGCTCTGTTTCGCCTTCAATTATCTGAGCTACTTCCACCAGAGCAGGCGGAGGACCCTGTGCTTTTGTTTCAGCACCGTTTGATTTTTCTTCTTCAGCTCCGAAACCGGTCCCGGCGAGCAATAAAATAAAACACACCAGACTTAACAAAAGTTTGGTTTTATTCTTCATAAATCCTGGACTCCTATTTCCTGCGGACTGAAAATTCAACCGCGTAAAAATTAAATTTATTCCGCCTCTGATCTTAAATTTAAACCGCAAAGAGACTGACGCTTTAAATCGGGAGTTATATCAACTAGTAAAGCAAAAAAACAAGCAATTTCAACCCTGGCAGAAAAATATTTCTCCGGGCTTAATCACAGTTTTGCGTTTTGACTGCAAACTATAGTAAGTACTTGGCTAAAAACTGCAATACCTGCGAAAAATTCCTTCGCACGGAGTCGCTTCACCGCTGGGATGAAAAGAGAATTTTCCTGTCAGGCACAAGATGAAACAGAATGCGAAAACCGTATCACTTCTTTTTTTCTTTGGTCTTTTTCTTTGGCCTGGTCTTGCCATGCGAACCACGAAAAATTTTTCCCTTCTTGGTTTTTTTATCTCCTTTTCCCATGAAATCAATACCTCCTTGCATTGTTTCTCTTAACCCTGCTACCTGCTGGTTAATTCATAAACAGCAATTTCTGCTGCTATCCTTCTTTAAATAAACCTGCCGCTTCAAGCATGGCCCAGCTTTCAGGATATGTGCTCCTGTCCTTTGCCTGCCCCTGGCGCCCTATAATGAAATGGTCAAGAAAGCGGTTGGCAAGAACCTTGCCAAGCTGCACCCCCTCCTGGTCAAATGAATTAATATTCCAGATAAATCCCTGCAGAACAATCTTTGCCTCGTACAGTGCCAACAGGCTGCCCATTGTGAACGGGTCCAGTTTATCTGCTATAAGTATTGAGCTTGGCCTATTTCCGGCAAAAAACCGATTAGGATTCTCGGCCTTCTTGCCCGTGGCCAAGGCAAGAACCTGTGCCAGGAGATTGGCAATGAGTTTTTCCTGTGATGTGGTACCTTCTATCTCCAGGTCCAGGTCGTACTGATTTTTTCTGAAACCAATGAATTCCGCCGGTACAACTGTGGTACCCTGGTGCAGCAACTGGTAAAATGCATGCTGGCCGTTGGTGCCTGGTTCACCCCAGACTATAGGTCCGGTGGCATTGGCAACATTTTGACCGTTCCGGGTCACTGACTTGCCGTTGCTTTCCATGTCGCACTGCTGGAGATGGGCCGGGAACCGCAGGAGAGCCTGGCTGTATGGCAGGACCGCTACAGTTTCACAGTCAAGAAAATTATGGTTCCATATTCCCAGCAGGGCCAGGAGCAGAGGCGGATTTTTTCTTATGTCCTTTTCCTCGGCCGCCAGGTCCATGGCATGCGCCCCACGCAATATCTCCTTAAAAGCCTCAAAGCCCAAGCCAAAACCAAGCATAACTGCGCCCACCATTGAAGTTGCGCTATAGCGACCGCCGATATAATCATACATATGAAAAGAGTGTAGATATTTTTCCGGATTGTCCATGGGACTTCCCTGGCCGGTGATGGCCACAAAATGCTGCCGCGAATCCAGACCGGCCTGCTTATAGGCATTACGGACAAACTCTTCATTGGTAAGTGTCTCCAAGGTGGTGCCGCTTTTTGATACAACGCCAACCAGGGTCCTGGAAAGATCAATCCTTTTCAGGATTGCAGCAGCATCATCAGGGTCCACATTGGAAATAAAGTGAACCCTTTTGTTTTCGCGGGCATAGGCGGAAAGGGCAAGGTAGAGCGCCCGTGGTCCAAGATCTGAACCACCGATACCGATGTTTATATAGTCGGTGAATTTTTCTCCCTGGAGAGGGGATATTTCGCCGCTGTCCAACCCGGCCAAGAAGTGCTCCAGGTTTTCAAGCTGCTGTTTTGCCTGGAGTGAGGCCTCGGCATTATATGGGATGTCTTTAAAAATATCCCGGCAGGCTGTATGCAGCACCTGCCGGTTTTCACTTTCAAAGCCTTCAATTCTGTTCATAACAGCGCCGCGCTTCATGGCCAGGAACTGATCCACGGCACCGGACTGGTCAGCCAACTGCTGCAGGGCGTTTAGTACAGCATCGTCAACTCTCTGGGTGCTATAGAGCAGATCAAATCCAACCGCACTTGCTTTGTAGGCTGCTATTCTTTCAGGGGCAACGGCTCCGGGAATCGTAAGGTCATAGGGCTCGCGGGCCAGCTTCATAAGCTTCTCATATACCGGAAGTTCAGTAAGCCCGGTAGAATTTGCCCCCATAACTTTCCTCCTGATCGCTACCGCTCTATCGGGTGATTATTTCCAAGTCTGCCGGGTTTCCCGGCATATGGTTTTCATTTCCCGGATAACTTTTGCGTAATCCTGCTGCCCAAATACAGCTGAGCCGGCAACAAATATATTGGCTCCGGCACCAACGACATCCGCTATGGTTGCAGGACTCACGCCGCCATCAATCTCAATGCCGACCTCAAGACCCCGTTCTTCAATCATTTTTCTAAGCATCTTTATTTTCCGGATGGATGAACGGATGAAAGACTGCCCACCAAAACCCGGGTTTACGCTCATAAGCATGACCAGATCAACATCGGCCAGGATCTCATCCAGGCTGACGAGCGGTGTTGCAGGATTGAGCACAGCCCCTGCCTTTTTCCCAAGCTCCCTGATCCTGTTGATGGTGCGATGCAGATGCGCACAGGCCTCGACATGAACAGTAATCCAGTCAGCACCGGCTTTGGCGAAATCCTCTATATAGCGGTCGGCTTCCGAAATCATCAGGTGAACATCAAGGGGCAGGTCCGTTATCTTCCGGACTGAAGCAACTACAGGCGGCCCGATTGTTATATTAGGCACAAAGTGGCCATCCATGACATCCACGTGGATGATTTCTGCCCCTGCCTTTTCAACAGCCGCTATCTCCTCGCCTAGGCGGCTGAAGTCTGCTGACAGGATGGAAGGAGCCATCATAAATTCCTGCATATTGTTCATCTTTTCCCCTTTTGTTTTCATAAAAATTCTTCCGCGATTTCAACCTTGCAGATTAAAGCTATATTACTCCTGTTCCACCGGGACCTGCTTGCCGCTTTCATCCGGTTCTGTGACATTGGCTACCGGTCCGGCACCAACAGCCACCATAACATAGGCCTCCGGCAAAATGTATTTTTGGGCCACTTCAAGTACCTTTTCGGTATCAATCTCCTTGATGGCCTTAATATATCTGTTGCCGTAATCATGCCCCAGACCATAGGTTTCGTTCAATCCCAGTTCAAGCGCCTGGGCGCTGTGGGTCTGCATGGCCAGTTCATACTGACTTATAAGTATATTTTTGGCCCGGTTCAATTCATCTTCTTTTACTTCTGTTTGCCGTATGGTATTGAGTTCGTGCCAGACGCTGATTATAGCCTGATCCTTTTTCTCAGGACTGGTCCCGATGTAAATTCCGAATGCTCCTGTATCAAGGCCGAATAATGTAAAGGACGAAAGACTGTAAGCCAGGCTTTGTTTATCCCGCAACTCACTGAACAGCCTGCCGCTCTGGCCGGAAAGAATTGTATCCAGGACCTCAAGCCCAAAACGATCGGGGTCCTCCAGTGTTGTTCCCAGAAAACCGATGACGAGGTGAACCTGTTCCTTATCCCGGATTATTTCCCTTGTTTTTTCTTCAGTCAGTCTAGCGGGCGGCAGAATACCCTCCTCAATCTCCTGTTCTGCCGGGCGCTTTGCCGCCAGCCAGTCACCAAACAGACTGACAACCAGATCTTTTGTCTCCTCTGCCTTGACGTCGCCTGAAATTGCCAGGACCAGATTTCCGGGTTGAGCATGTTTTCTGTATATTTCCTCTAAAGCTGAAGAAGTAAAACTTTTTATGGCATCTTCAGAGCCGATATTGTTCAAGCCATACGGGTGGCCGCTGAACAGGAGACTGTTAAATTCCTGGAAGGCCAGGGAGGTAAGCGAATCTTCCTGCTGTTTCAGCTGGGCCAGCAGCTCAGGACGGATTTTTTCAGCCTCACCCTGATCAAAAGCTGGATCCCGGATGACATCCCGGACCAGGGCCAGTCCTTCAGGGAAGAAACGGGCCAGAAAATCCGCTTTCAGGCCAAAGGTATTCTTACCGCTGAAGCCATTCAGTGTGCCTGCTATGTCGGCCACAGCCACGGCAAGCTTTTTGGCTGTCATGGACCGGGTCCCCTTGGGCAGGAGGTCACTGATATAAGAAAAGGCTCCGTTTGTCTGAGGGGTTTCGTCCCTGAGTCCACCTGGAAAAACCGCCCTAATGCCAACCGTCGGTACCGTATCGTCCTCCCGCACCAGCAGGGTTATGCCATTTTCAAGTTTGAACCGATGTACCCGGCTCAGGTAGGTATTAGGCAGCATGGCTTCTGATTCACTGTGGATTGCAGCTTCCTCAGCCCTGGCAATTGAAGCTGCAATTTCTTCATGGGTTGGGTCAAAAGAGCTGTCCGTTGGCATGAGAAAGCCGACATTAATCGTTTTTTCAGTAAAATATTTCTGGGCCACCTTCTTTATGTCGTCATGGGTCACGGCACGAATTTTCTCGAGATACTCATCCTCCCGGGGATCCCCAGACATCATTTCAAAAGAACCCATGACGCGGGCCTGACCCTCCACCCTCTCCAGGTTAAAAACAAAATCGCTTTCCAGGCTGCGTTTGGCCCTTTTCAATTCTTCATCAGTAACGGAAAAATATTTCAGCTTGAACAACTCAGCAAGTGTTGCCTCAAAGGCCGGCCCCATATTATTGCCGTCAAGAACAGCGGTTATCTCAAACATGCCCGGATCAGAAGGGGTAAAGGCTGAGGCATTAATACCGAAAACAAGCTGTTTTTCATCCCGCAGAGACCTGTAGAGACGTGATGTCTCACCATGGCCGGCAATCTGGGCCAAGACATCAAGCACAGGGGTATCCGGGCTGTTGAATTTTGAAATTGGAATGGCAATCGCCATCTGGGGCTGCATAATATCGGCTTTCAGGACAAAAAAGCGTGATTCATCCTGGTCCGGTTCTGTCGGCAAGGCTGCCGTCTCTAATGCGTTTCCGGACATTGATCCCATAATATCTTGAGCCTTTGCAATAACTTCTCTCCCCTTAACGTCGCCTGCCACAACAACCATCAATTTCTGTGGCTTATAGTGCTTCTGCATATACTCTAGTATCTTGTTGCGGGAAAAATTGTTGATCGACTCTATATTGCCAATGACAGGAAGCCTGTATGGATGACGGCTGTACGCTGTTGCCATCAACTCATGGAACAGCATGATATTGGGGCGGTCATATCGCATAGAAACCTCTTCCAGGACAACTTTTTTCTCGCGCTCAAGCTCAACCGGATCAAAGGTTGAATGCATAACCGCATCAGCCAGGACTTCAAATGCCATGTCCCAGTGCGCTGAAGAAAGGGTGGCATGGTAGACCGTGTTCTCATAAGAGGTATAGGCATTGATCCTGCCACCGACTCCTTCAATAGCTCCGGCAAGCTCGCCGGGCCCCTTTGTTTCAGTGCCTTTAAAGATCATATGTTCAATAAAATGAGTAATACCGGCCTCCTCTTCATTTTCATATACTGATCCGGCTTTGACCCAGATCTGAACCGTTGCCACCCTTGTTCCGGGCATTTCTTTGACGATAACTGTCAGGCCATTGTCAAGGACTGTCTTGTGGAGGTGCGGGGCCAGTTCTTCTGCTGATACATGTGAAGCACTCATGATTGCCACCAGTAGGATGTTTAAAAGTATTGATATACAGCGCATAGTATTCATATCTCTGTTGTTATTTTACTGATTTCATTATCAAATAATTCATCATACTGCACTTATCTCTCCGGCGTCAACAGTTGATATAATGATAACAATTCCCCGGGAGTTATTGAAACCTGATGTCTTTCTGTTCAGGCGGTTCCGCAGAGTATAGCGGAATCATTCGGACCCTGAAATTCAAGGCGAAGAATATTTCCAACCCCTGCCTTCGACATCATCCCGCTCACCTCTTTTTCAGAGTAGGAGCGGCCATGGTTATGGAGGAGCATATTTAATGAAAAAAGCGCCGGGAACAGAGGTCCGTCCAAGGTGTCATTAAGAAAAAAATCGTGGATCAGGATAAGCCCTCCCGGCTCCAGGGCCTGCACGGTTTTGTTAATCAGGCTCTCGCATTCTTCCGGGGTGTTTGAATGGAGTATCTGTGACAGCCAGGCAACATCATATTTCCCTTCTATCGGATCTGTATTGAAATCCCCTGCGACAAAGCTGATCCGGTCTGCCACCCCAAACCTTTCTGCAGTATTGCGGGCAAAAGGCTCGGTGGTCTTGCGGTCATAAATAGTGGCCCTAAGCTTCGGATTTTCCAGACAGAAGTGGATGGCGTGGGTGCCGGGGCCGCCGCCGAGATCAAGCAGGTGGCGCTTTCCTTCCAGCTTAACCGTAGCAGCAATTGACGGCGCAATGGCCATGGCCAGGTTAAACATGCCCATCTGGAAACTTTCCCGCTCCACCTCCTCACCGTGGGATCTTTTCTGCACCGGTGTACCTCTGACCACAGCCTTATCCAACTTGGCCCAGGCATCAACCAGGTGAAAATGGTGTATGATTATATAGCCGATATAGCCGGGCCTGTCTTTGACCAGACATGAGAGGCTGAAATCCGTATTTTGGTAGCAGCTGCCATCATGCTCCAGCAGTCCCATTGCCGTTAATCCATTCAAAAGGATGGCAAGCCCCCTCTCGCTGGCGTTAATTTCTTCCCCAATCTCTGCTGAAGTCCGGCGCTTTTGGCCAAGCACAGTGAAAATTTCCAGCTTGACTGCAGCATGGACTGTACTTGACCGCCAGTAGCCGCTTGAAGTGCTTAAAAGCCGGCCGATATTCCACTCCTGTTCTTTTGTCATTTTTTAACCCCATGCAACCTATTTTATGTTTCAATATATCCAGTAGTTTCTTTTTCTTCTACAATAAGGCATAATACAAAATGATCTGCAACTAACAAAGTTGACTTTGTCAAACACCACCACATATCGTCTGTCGACAATAAATGCATCCAGGGTGCACGTTTTGGCTACCTGCTGAGTGAAAGTTTACATTATAAGGTAATACCGATTTATGAAGAGCAAACGGAAAACATAGAACAAATTTATACTTAATTAATTATAATCAATAAGCCTATCGTGAAGTAATGTGCTAGTCATCCGTTGCGCTGCCTGTAAAAATAAACTTTGGAGATATGACAAAGTCGGCCCGGGTGCGGTTTTGCGTTGCCATAAGAAGAGAATTGTCAAAAAATTTAGCTTTACAGTTCAGGACATGAAGATACAATGCTGTTGTGGTAAAGATATCGGAATTGACAAAGGTAATTTTATAAAAATGATCAGCAAGGCCTTTACCTGTTCCGGCACCAAAAGAAATGCCTGAACTGCCTAAGGTTTACAAATAAAATAAGCCACTAATGTATAACAAGTATTTTGGTTTCAAAGAAAAACCCTTCAAGCTGGTACCAAACCCGGAGTACCTCTTTCTGAGCAAAAGCCATGAAGAGGCCCTGGCTCACTTAAGCTTCGCAATATACCACGGCGATGGCTTTGTGGAAATAATAGGTGAGGTCGGCACCGGCAAGACCACCTTGTGCCGTGTTTTTCTTGAAAACCTCGATGAATCAATAGAAGCTGCCTATATTTTCAACCCCAAACTGGATGCCCTACAGCTCCTGAAGGCAATAAACGATGAGTTCGACATTGATTCAGCGCCTGACAACACTAAGGATTTAATAGACAGGCTCAACAGTTTCTTAATAAACAAAAAAAGTGCCGGCCAAAAAGTTCTGGTTCTTATCGATGAGGCCCAGAATCTTTCCCTGGAGGTGCTGGAACAGCTCCGGCTGCTCTCCAATCTTGAAACCACACAGGAAAAACTGTTGCAGATCATCCTCGTCGGCCAGCCTGAACTCGGTGAAATGCTGTCCTCGCACCAGCTCCGGCAACTGGGACAGCGCATCACAATTAACTGCCAACTGACACC
>JAFDBU010000266.1 GCA_019313095.1 Deltaproteobacteria bacterium
CTTTCCCTGCCGGTATTGTTTGTCATCGTCAGGATACGTCGGAGGCCCCTGTTGGTTAAAGCCAAAAAGCTTTTACTGCTTCGGACTGCATTCGGCATGACAGCTATGTTCGGTTTCTTTTTCGCTTTGACCCATTTGCCCCTGGCAGAATGTATATTTCTGGGAAGAACGCAGCCCTTGATTATTGCCTTGCTTGCCCCTCTCTTAATCGGAGAGAAAACCCCTGTTGTCAGCTGGTTTGCAATTCTAACCGGACTTGCAGGGGTAGCGTTGATTTTGCAACCGGGCGTCAGCTGGTCCATAGGGGCATGGGTTGCTGTAGGTGCTGCCTCAGCTTCAGCCTTGGCACATATCCTGGTACGACGTCTGAACGCAACGGAATACCCCCTGGTTATAGTTTTTAATTTTACTGCCCTGACCTGCTTATTGGCCGGTTTCTGGAACCTGCCGTATCTGGTCATGCCGAACCAAAAACAATGGTTTTTTTTAATCGGCGTCGCTGTATTTGCCAGTCTCGGACAACTGTGTATGACTTTGGCATATCAGCATGACAAGGCGCCGGCGGTGGCATCTGCAAGTTATGCCTCTGTTGTTCTGGCTGTTATATACGGCTATTTTTTCTGGGGTGAGGTGCCCCACCCATTTACCTGGCTTGGCGGGGGATTTATTGTTACAGGCGGGCTTATGCTTCTCAAGAGTAGAATGCATGTCAACGAACCTCCATCTCCTGCGGTAACTTAATTATGAGGATTCAATAACCTTGGTTAAGTCCTTCAGTTTTTTTTGAGATTTATCGTCCGGTGCCAACTCGATAAACTCTTGGATATATTTCTGCAGGAGATGATTTGTTTTTTCTGTAATGACCTTCACAGTCTCATGATGCCCTTTTGCTCGTTGTTTTTCTTCAAGTTCAGTGGATATTATTGCCTCGATGATTGTAATATTTTCTTTATCCTGAAGAAGGATTGCAGCCCACAGCAGCTGTTTGGCAGGTGGGTTGATTTTCGTGTCAGCAGGCCAGAAAGAGTAGGGTGTCCTTATAACCCCCATTTTCTTGATAAGAGCTGCCTCAAAGCGTTTTCGGAGAAGGGTGTTATCAGGCAGTTTCCCGCTTTCAAGGTCTGAGATTATGTGGGCAAACATAGTGAATTGCAGTTTTGTCAGAAAGTTATTTCTTTTCCTTTTCATTTAGTTTGGCCCTCAGTATCTCGCCCAGTGTACCAAACGGTTCATTCTTTTCGTGTTTGTCCTGTTGTTGCATATACTGCCTGGCTTCTTTTTCAACATCAGCAGCATCTTCGTCAGCGGATTCTGCGACGAGCGCTAGAGACAATCGTTTGTTTTCCTGATCTATTCCCTCAATTTTAACCTCAACAGCCTGGCCTTCTTCGACAACTTCTTTGGGATGATTGATCCGCTTGCCGCCGCCGAGTTTTGAAATATGGATTAGACCGTCAATGCCGGCAGCAAGATTTACAAAGGCCCCAAACTTTGTCAGTCTTACAACTGTGCCGGGATGAGAGGAGCCGGCAGGAAACCGCTGGACAATGTCCTGCCAGGGATCGGGCAGGGCCTGTTTCAGGCTGAAAGAGAAGCGGTTGTTTTCCCAGTCAAGTTTAAGAATTACCACTTCCACATCCTGGCCTTCTTTAAGCACATCGCTGATATTTTCCGTCCTGGACCAGCCGATTTCGGAGATCGGAATGAGCCCTTCTATACCGTCAACATCAACAAAAGCGCCAAAATCTTTAATTGACGTGATCTTCCCTCTAACGGTCATGCCCTCCTGGAGATGTTTTTTCAACTCCTCACGCTTTTGTTCCCTCTCCTCCTCAAGAATAATTCGTCTGGAAAGCACAATATTTCGGCCGCTCTCACTGAACTGGGTGATTTTGAAAAGCAGATGCCTGCCGATATACTCCTCCGGATCATTGGTCCTCTTCAGGTCCATCTGGGAATAGGGGCAGAATGAGCGGATATTGCCGGCAACCGTAATTTCAAATCCTCCTTTTATTTCTTTACTGACAAATCCTTCCAGGGGGATGGAACTGCGGAAGGCTTCTTCAAGATGGGCCCGGGAAGTGGAGCCTCCGCCAATTTTTGAGGTAAAAAGCATCTCGTTTTGGGCCGAGGACAGGAAATATACTTCCAGGCTTTCGCCGGGCTTGACAGTGACATCGCCGGTTTCATCTTCGAGTTCTTTGCGGTCCAGGTACCCCTCGCTTTTGGCTCCGACATCCAGAAAGATCGTGTCCTGGGAGACACTGACTACAGTGGCCTTTATTTTTTGACCGGGTGAAAGCTGTTTTTGAGACAGCGAATCATCTTTGAAAAGATCTGCAAAACTTTCATGGCCTGAAGTGTTGTCCGGCATAAGATCACCTGTAAGAAAATTAATTTTTGTTTGGTAGTTTAATATTAATCCCTGAAATGAACAGCCAGGGCAAGGTATTTGTTTTCCTCAGAAAATAAAATCTTTTTCTTTTTGAGATCGGTGAGAAATAAAAGAATTTTTTCTGGGGTAATATGCGGGAAGGCCGCAAACAGTTCAACATCAGTTGTGATATGGGTACAGTATAGATATATCTGCCGTGAAGCACCCTGCAATCTGTGATGCAGGATTTTTCCATCGGGAAGTTCCTGGCGGATGAGAAGAAAATTACCCCCATCCCGATAGTAAAGCAGTGGTTTAAGCAGAGGGTCATCTTTTCTCCGGGCATGGTATCGCTGCCATGTCCTTACTTTCTGCAGAACCGGCTGCCAGATTTTCCGCTGTTGTGTCCGGTCTCCTCTATAATCCTTTACCAGGAGATTAATCTGGGCGAGGATTGTTTTAGGGAAAAGTTTATAACTGTTCGGATGATTGACGATTGACCTGATACCGAATTTTTTTGAGTATTTGTAGACAGGGCTGTCATGCCCAAGGAAAAAAGTGGCAGCGGCAAGAGGCCGATATGGGAAGACATAATCAAGGATTTCAAGGGTTTCAGCTGCTTCAGCCTGACTGGAGCCCGGAAACTGCAGTATAAGGTTGCCATCCAGTTGCAGATTGTTCTCCAGGGATCCGCGCATGGTGGAAATATTTTCAATAACACTGACACCTTTTTGCATTTTCCGCAGCAGACTGTTGCTGAGTGCTTCAATACCCACCTGTATGGCAGATAGACCGCCCTGACGATAAATGGCAAAAATCTCGGCAAGCGGCTTTTTGCTTTTTGCTGAACGTATCTCGGCAAAAAAATTATAATCCGCCTGCTCTTCCCCGGTCATTTTGAAAAACTTGCGGGCTTCCTGGGGCGGCAGCATGTTGTCGACAAAGGTAAAATCAAGACATTTATGCCGGGATGCAAGAGTTTTAACCTCATGTATCATCTGGTCAGCATTTTTATGACGGTAACCGCACCATTGCAGGTTGAGATTGCAGAATGAGCACTTGTTCCACCAGCAGCCGCGTGAAAATTCCACCGGCAGGATAGGGATGAAAGGAGTATTAGGGAACCATTTTTTCTGTTTTGAAAAATAAGCATCATAGTTTGGTACAGGTAGGTCTGCCAGTGAACCCAGCTGGTTGACATCCCGCGGGCTTTGATTCTTTGGTGTAACATTTCGGTCGGACTTCCGGTCCTTAATATTTCCCGGAAGCGGGCTGTTATGAACGCCGGAAATATAGGCACAAAGGTTTAGGAGCCCACTTTCACCTTCACCCTGGATAATGTAATCAATGCAATCAAAAGCGTTCAGTAAAGATTGCCCGGCCTCGGCACCACATGATGAACCACCGAAAACGATAGTTGTCTGAGGATGTTTTTCCTTGATAGCTCCGGCAGCAGCAAGCGAGGCGAAAAGCTGGTGAAAACAAACCGAAAACCCTATCAGTGAGTACTGAGTCCAATCACAACTTTCGACCCACTTCCGCAAGTGCCCCTCAATCTTTCCAACCAGGAATTTATAGTCAAAAGAATATTGTATCTCTGGATCAGATTTTTTTACGTATTTCCAGGCTAAATCTTGTGCGGAAGCAGCCTTTTCAGGAAAAACAAGGGGAGCATAGAGGGCCTCGCTGACCCATGGATTCCGGCTTATCCAATGATACAGGTCCGGTCCCAGAATAGCAGCCACTTCCAGGTAGGGGTGGCTGGTTTCCACTAAAAACTCGGGATTCCGGCTTTCAATGTAAGCTTTTAAGGTGCCGAGCTGAATGGAGGGTCTGTTAAAGAGAGCCCAGGGCAGAGAAATGAGGTTGATTTTACTTGGTATGATATGCGGGGTTGTCGTATCAGAATTCAAAGTCTACAGTCTTTCAAACCGGTTAAAACTGTTTAATGATTTCGGTTCCAGCCGGCGGGCTGAAAAAAAACAAATTCTCTTCTATTTTGCGGCTGCCGTAATAATCCGTATCAATCCGTATATTGTCAAAATACAGATCAGTAACCGTATCAAAATGATCAATGATCTGCATGTGCATTATCAGAAAAGTATCCCGACTGACCCAGACGTGTAAAGATGATACATGGGGATGTAAGGATTTTGGGGTCATCTTGATTAGATAGAAATTCTCCTTTTGCATAAAACTATCCGGTTCATTCACGTCAAAATCTTTCAATATATTACCGCTGCCGGCAAAAAAAGAATAGGTGACGTCCGATTGTAAATAGTCTTTGGCCTTGCTGACAATCATTTGATTGTTTTTTTCAAAATACATCGAAATAGTTTCACCATCGCTGATGAGCACCTGATAGTCGGGGGTCCGATAGTCCCAGCGCATCCGGCCAGGTTTGCTGAAGACCATGGTTCCACTGCCCTGCCGCACCCGGGAACTGAATTTGGTTGTTGTTGTCTGGCTGAAATCTGCAGCCAGATTTGCAGCTTTTTCATAAGTGTTCTGCAGTTTTTGCGCGACTTCCAGCGCAGCCATGGTCTGGGCCTTGGCCGGAACCGCTAGCAGCGGTAAGACTCCAAGCAGGAAAAGAAATCGGAGTATTTTTGTTTTTTGCTGAAATGAGAAATAAAAAAATATATATGACATTGGTTTTCAAACCTTTTCAAGATCTATTGGACGGCCGAATATTTTTTCAGCAGTAGCAACAGCAGCTTTTGTTATGTCCGACACAAAATATTTGTTTTTACTGCCCCGCTGCATGCTCTTGCAAAAAACCGGATTATCATTGAGATATTTTTTTAATGTTAATGCAGCCTCTATGGAGGAGTCAATCAGTCTTGTCCTTTTTTTGCCCATACGGTGTTCAATAAGGTCCTTTAGGAGAGGGTAATGGGTGCAGCCCAAGACAAGGGTGTCAATCTGTTTCTGTTTCAAAGGGGTAAGGTATTTTCGTAAAATCATTTTTGTCTCGCGTGCGTCAAGCCAGCCTTCTTCAACTAGAGGAACCAGCAGAGGACAGGCCTGGGAAAATACACGCAGTTTTGGTCCAAGCTGTTTTATTTTCAGATCATAAATACCGGAGCGTATTGTCGCCCTGGTGCCAATAACTCCAATATTGCCATGCACAGTTGAAGTTACAGCACGTTCAACTGCCGGGGATATTACTTCAAAAACGGGCTGGGTGAATTTCCGGCGCAGGATGTCGGAGGCAACGCTTGCCGCAGAGTTGCAGGCGATAATGATAACTTTTGCCCCGTGTTCAATAAGAAACTCCGTGTTTTCTATGGAGTACTCTATAATGGCCTCAGAACTTTTACTGCCGTAAGGGGTTCTTGCCAGGTCACCGTAATAAATAAACTGATAGTCTGGAAGCAGGGTTTCAACTGCACGGGCGACTGTCATGCCTCCGACCCCTGAATCAAAAATTCCAATCATTTCTTTATTGAGTTTGAATAAATGTCTTGTTGTAGTTTGCTCAAATAATCCCTTCTCACAGCTGAAAAGAGGAGCAAAAGTATCCTGTCAGTCAAAATTCTGTTTTTGGCGTTTACAGAAAAAGCGAAAGTACTATTTTAAGAAACAACTGTCCACATAACAATTCAGATAAATATTGAGATTATAAAATTATTTGAATATGCCGGGCGGGCAGATTTTTTGAAGCTTGTCGCGGGAGAGGCACCCCTGATACAGATCATAAACGAGTGCATCTGGTTAAGTAATGCTTCTTGCTTCAGCAGGTGCACCGCGGTTGATGTTTCGCTGTTGCAAGCAGCGGCGTGAGCGAAGACACAGGAAAAGGGTATTTCCCGGTGCAGCTAAAAAACAAGAAGATGTTTTTAGAACGCCGGCGATATTATTTTTTTTTTGCTGGAGTTTTTGTTTTGCGTTTCTTTCTCTTTGCAATGGCTTTACGTAGATTTTCAGGTAGACCTCTGGCCTTCCCGGCTTTTTTCCTTTTGTCGGACAAGGACTTGGCACAGAGTGGCTGGCGGAGCGAAAAACCATGTTTGACTCTGTATTCCCTGCTGGTCAAACCGTGGGATCTCAGGTGTTTAGGAGAAAGCATTTTGAATTCCTGACCGCATTCGAGACATATCACCTTGTTCTTCTGCAATGATTTTTCAGGCGACAAGGCTAGGCCGGGTA
>JAFDBU010000267.1 GCA_019313095.1 Deltaproteobacteria bacterium
ACCGCTTCTTCCCGCTTCAAACAAGCAGTTCTCAATAACACTAATCGGCACAAAAGGCCTTACCCCGTCATGTACCAGCACCAGTTCAACTCCTGTCGGCAATGCTTCAAGCCCAGCCAGGACTGAATCCTGACGCTCCTTGCCACCGGCAACAACCCTGGTTACCTTATCAAGCTTATATTGCTGCACCAGTTTCTCAACCTGATCACAACTTTCAGCAGGCACAACTGCAATGATATAACCTATAGCATCAACCTGCTGAAATACGCGAAGAGTATGAACAAGGACCGGCACACCCTCCAGCGCAAAAAACTGTTTGGGCAAGGGCAGCCCCATGCGGATGCCTCTGCCGGCGGCCGGGATTATTGCTGCAACTTTAGAGGGGTTCATTTTTAAAAAATATGGAGTGGGTTATAAGCCGAATTCTGTATCCCGCCATGCGGGCCATGATCATTTATCTTGGATGCCGGTCACCCGGCACCTCCAGCAATCTACCCGGAAACCTCGGACGGGCCGCCCTCGGACGTTTCCCTATTTGATCTTGCTTCTGGTGGGGTTTACCCTGCCTTCCATGTTGCCATGAAAGCGGTGAGCTCTTACCTCGCCATTTCACCCTTACCCCATTAAGCGGGGTGGTATGTTTTCTGTGGCACTTTCCCCCGATCACCCGGAGTTCGCGTTACGAACCACCATGCCCTGTGAAGTTCGGACTTTCCTCTGGCCTGAAGACCAGCGATCATGCACCCACTCCATTCTTCTTATATTAAGATCAAGTTATCTAAGTGTAAAGAACTAAAGCAAAAACATGCATAGTTTGTAAAATCTCCCATTTCATGCCGCCGAAGCGGCGCAGCAAAGTACGAATAAGCGACTCGGCTGAGTACCCAGAAAACGGGGCATAAATTTCACGACTTTCCGACGTCGCCCATTCTTTGCGAACAGCGAGACGAGGCGATCAGAGGTCAACCAAGTGATGGGCTGCACTTTCTTTTGTCAGCATACAGTACTGCTGACGATATGGGGACTGATTGAAAGGCTCAGCCTACAAGTTATGACAGTGTTTCAAGTGCCATTAAAGTTGGTTCGTTTTCTTTATACAAGTTGTCTGTCAATCATCAGATTGTATCGTTACCTGATAGTCTTCGGCAGTTTTATATGCCGACAACGAAATGAACCTATAATTCATCAACATTTTAAGAAATGAAACGACACAGATATTGAAGAAAAAGACCATTTTTTACTGCAGATGGTCGTCAATGGCCCTGTTGGCCAACTCATCCGCCCGGCTGTTTTTCTCCCTGCGCACATGTGTAATGCTAAAGGAAGCAAAACCGGAAAGCTTCTGTATGGTTTTCTGATATAAGAGCTTGAGATTCGGGTGTTTAACTTTGTATTCACCGCGTATCTGTTTAACAATAAGCTCCGAGTCAAGATGGATCTTCAGGCTGCCGCTGCCGAATTCCGCACATTTTTCAAGTCCAAACAGCAGGGCGCGGTATTCAGCCTCATTATTTGTGCATTGCCCCAGGTACTGCGAGGCCCCGCCAAGCTCATTGCCTTTTTCATCCTGGATTGCAATGCCGGCTCCGGCATGACCCGGATTGCCCCGGGAGGCACCATCGGAAAATAGCTGCACGGTTTTCCCTGCCAGCTTCCCGGCCCAGACTTTTTCCCCATCTTTCCAGAGTGAGGCCTGGGCACGTATCGGTACTGTTTTCTCTTCTTGGGTAACAAGAATTTTAATGGTTTCGGTCAGGATTTTTCTGACCTGTTTTGGCGAAAGATCCCTAAAGTATTCCTGTAGGATATGGTCAGGAAGTTTTTCTGCAAGTTTTCTCAGTATCAATTCAGCCTGACTACCTGTGTCAATGCCTGATCGCCTGGATTTCACTCCTGGTCGTTCCCCGCTTGATAAAAAAGGATGCGCTGGCAGGCCGGACAGTTGAGAATCCTGTCACCTTTCAGTATATTATTAAAATGCTGTGGCGGAATGCTCATAAAACATCCCTGACAGACACCATTGACTACACCGACAACTGCTTTGCCGTTTCGTCTCGTCCGGAGCATGTCATACTTACGTAAAGCGGAATCTTTTATATTTTTTGCCTTTGCCTCACGCTTTACGATAATCTTTTCCTTTTGACCCTCAATTTTTGAAGCCTGCTTCTCAACTTTGGCTTTTTTGTCGGCCAGTTCCTTTTGTTCGTCCTTGACCAGGCTTTCCTGCTCTGCCATTATCTTAGCATTGGCTTCACTGGCTTCCATTATTCTGACGACCTCTTCTTCCTTTTCTTTAATACTTTTCTTACCGTCTTCAATCTCTTTAAGCAGGCTCTGATATTCCCGGTTAGTCTGGACTTGCATCATCTTCGACTGACGTTCTTTGATCCGGCTCATTTCATCCGCAAGTTCCGCCTCAAGGTCCCGCCGCTGGGTATCAGCAGCGTCAATCTTTCCTTTCAACTCCTGAATGGAGGTCTGGCGTTCATTAAAGGCCTCCTCCATCTTTGCAAGATCCGCCTGCTCAATTGTAATTTCAGCATCAAGCTTTGCTATTTCCTGATCAATTACCTGCAGTTCAGTCAACTGCTTAATCTCTTCATTCAATGGTTGTCTCCTTGATTGATAGCGTCTTCTTCCGACTCATTTTTTATAATAATTGCAATCTGTTATATTAAACTATTTTGCGTAGGGGGCTTCTAAACCCCTGCTTCATCAGTTCAAGAACCTGACTGGTGATAAACAAATGGATTCTGCTGTTTTGCCGATGACCAGACCGGGATATTGATATCTTTTTCAACAAAAATACCCTGCAAAACTTCAACCAATGATTCCACCACTGGGTTTTCGGTGGCAAAATGACCTGCATCAATGATACAGAAACCAACAGCCTCCGCCCATCTGGCAGTACTGTGCTTTACTTCACCGGTAACATATACCTGGGCGCCGCTGGCATAAGCCGCTTCCGCCAGGTCTGAGCCACTGCCGCCACATACAGCTACAGTGTTTATTTCCTCCGGCAGCTGACCAGCCACACGCAGGACAGGCAGCTTAAAAAAATCGCACAAATAACCGATGAATGCTTCACCGTTTAACGGGTCAGCAAGGCGGCCAACGCGACCGAAACCATTAACGGATGGTCCTTCCGGGTCGTTTCCGGCCGGCACAAGAGGCTTGGGATCCAGTATGCCAAGACTGCTGGCCAGCACATCACTGACCCCGCCAACCGTCTGATCCAAGTTGGTATGAAAGCCGATCACTGTTGTACTGTTTTTCAGGGCCCGGCGTAAAAATTTACCAATTGGCTGATCGATGTTTAAAGCTTTAAGGGGCTGAAATATCAGGGGATGGTGGGTGATAATGCAGTCAGCTCCTGTTTC
>JAFDBU010000268.1 GCA_019313095.1 Deltaproteobacteria bacterium
CCCTCGTATATTGTTGGAAATTGGGGGGACATGCTAAGGTCTTGCCATAATAGATTCGGATCAACCTCGAGATTAAAATTATAGGAGCGCACGGCCCCCGGTGTTTCCAAGCCTGCATATGCCCGAAACCTGCGAAACGGAGCAAGCATCAAAGTTGCCCCCAGGGCTGCCCATTGGGGTAGCAGTATAACACGGGCTTTTGGATAGCTCTTTTGCGCAACTTCAAGGAAAGAAGTCCAAGTGGCGGGACGCCGATCACCAAAGGGAAGAATTCCTGTATAGCCCTGTTCGGCACAGGCGATAATAGCAGAGGCTGCATCACTAACGTGCAGATGGGTGTATTTATTTTTGCCTAGGCCTGGCAGAATCAGACGTCCGGCATGCAATTGGCGAAAATAAAGATCCCTGATGCCGTAGACATGTGGTAGCCGAAGCGCTGTAAAGGTGACGCCTGCAGCCGCAGCCATATTTGCCAACCTTCTTTCAGTGTCCAATTTGATCCGCCCGTAATCAAGGGCTGGTCGGGGAGATGTATTGGCATTCACAGGAGAATAGCTGCTACTGTAAACCAATAGGCTCGAACTATATATAAAGCGCCGCACCCCGGCTTCGATGCCGGCCTGCATCAATGCCAGGGAGCCATCAAGAATAGAGGGTTTCAGGGTCGCGTAGGATTCAAAGGTGGCCCGGGCGCCAAGATGAATAATGCCATCGACGCCTTTGACTGCATACTGCAGACTTTGGGGTTTTCGCAGGTCGGCCTGGACTAGGTCCGCATCAAGTTTGCATATATCGCAGTCATCCCCCGGGTAGCGAAACATCAATCTTGGTCTGTAGCCACCGATGGACAGTTGACGTGACACTTCATAACCAATAAAACCGGACGCCCCGGTGACCAGCAATTTAATTTTCCTGGCATCGCCCATAATTCGATAAGGTTAATGAGTTTAGCAGTCGATGTACGATCAACATAGTACGCTTTGAGGTAATAAAATCTTGATCATATCCAACATACAGGTATATTGATGCGGTGAGCAATTCTAATTTTTTCATAACATGCCTCTGCATTATCCTGTCTTAGGTAGAATAATATGTTATCTTACAGGAAATACTGCTTTTGTTCTAATATTTCATCAGAGTGATATACAATGTTTACCATCAAGGAAACTGTGGAGATCAATGCCCCCCTGGCAACTGTCTGGGGTATTTTTTCACGGATGGAAGACTGGAAAAACTGGAACACCGCGTGTGAGAACTGCACCCTGGCTAGCGGAACAGACATAGCTGAGGGTGTATGCTTTAATTTCATGCTGCGCCCGTATTATTTGCCCTTGAAGGTGACCCCGAAAATAATCAAATGCGAACCTGAGCGGCAGGTCGTCTGGGCTGGCGGCCGATTGGGTATTCAGGCTGAACATACGTTCACATTCAAAGAGGAAGGCTCTAAGGTCATTGTAACCAGCGTAGAGGTATTTCGGGGCTTTATGCTAATCATAGGCAAGATTCTGTTCATTCCCGGCAAGCTTCATCGCCTAACCCAGAAAATGATGGCCCAACTCAAGGAGCATTCAGAAGCATGTGCCATTGAATAGGTTGGAAAGATTGGCATCTTCATGTTTTTTGCCCAAGCACTTCCAGGATCATTTTCCGGGCTTATGGAAACCGAAAGTTATATTCAAGATGACGGCTTTTCTATCAAGGATGAGGGGCTATCTGCGGTTTTTTATATTTTCATGAGATTCGGCAAATTCGTGGCAAGAAACATATTTTGAATTATTCCCTTGCCTTAATTTGAGGGATAGTGGTGGAGATGACGTTAAGCAGCCACAACCATTTATTGTGGCTCTGAAGCTGGATGCGAAAACCTTCGCTCTTTTCGAGGATCTGCAGCATAAGCCCTAGAAACGAAAATATTCTCATATCATATGTCGATATTAGAAAGGTGCTACTACTAAAATTGATAAAAATACTGGAGTTATTGATACTCAATTGGTTAAACATATAAGTGTTGTTGGGTTTTTGGGGTTACATATTTTATTTAGGCTGAAGAGCCGGATTGGTTGCCTTCATTTCTTCCACATAATGGGCTGCGGTCAAGGCTGCGGTACACCCATCGGCAGCTGCTGTTAAAATCTGCCTGTAATATTTATCCCGCAGGTCTCCCACTACGAATATTCCAGAATGCCTTGTTTCACAGCGATTGCTGGTGACAACAAAACCGTCTTCGTTTTTTTGGGTACCTGAGGGGACCAACTCATTATTCGGTATGAAACCAATAAAGATAAACACTCCGTCTGTGGCGAGATCTCTTTCTTCTCCGCTATTGACAGCCTGAATCTTTACTCCTGACACTTCGTTTTTTTCAGCTTTTACAGATGTAACAATTGTATTGAACAAAATCTCGATTTTGCTTTCCGCCCACACACGTTTTTGAAGAATCATACTGCCCCGAAATTCATCACGACGGTGAAAGAGGAAAACTTTAGCGGCGATTTTAGCAAGGTAAAGGGACTCCTCAAGCGCACTATCCCCTCCTCCAACTACGACAACAGTTTTACCTCGATAAAAAAAACCATCACACACAGCACAGTAGGAAACCCCTTTGCCATACAACTCATTTTCTCCCGGCACTCCTAGTTTCCTCGGGCTGCCTCCGGTTGCTAGGATGATACTACAGGTGTAC
>JAFDBU010000269.1 GCA_019313095.1 Deltaproteobacteria bacterium
GGCCGAATAAAATGACCGAGGTTATGCCGATCTTGAGGCATTCCCTGCCTTCCCTGGCAAGTTGATCCACCGAGAGCCGGTAAACACCCGGCATAGAAGATATTTCCTCCCGTTTGTTTTTGCCGGGCATAACGAAAATTGGATAGATGAGTTGGGCCGGGGTAAGGTGCGTTTCCCGGATCAGGGCACGAAAAGCCTCGTTTTTTCTCAATCGCCTTGGGCGGTAGTCGGGGAATACCATTTCTTTCTCCTCGAAGTATATGTTGAAAAATCAATATAGCGTCAAAGCGGCATTATGTTCGGAAAAAGTCACGGACCAGATCGCTTATATACTGTTCGGGGTCGTCAATACCGGCCCCGGGGATAACAACATGGTCTATGCCCTTTTTCTTTTCAAGCAGGCCCAGACCGTACTCAAACGTGGTGCCCAAATTTTCGCAAAGCAATTTAATGCTCTCCTGATTTAAAGGCTGCTTTGCCAGGATCCTGTCTGTCGCTTCGTCGGAGAAGGTAACATGAATACCGCATTTTTCTGAAAGTTTTTTTTCGCATTTCTTAATTTGTTTGACATAATCCATGAAAATTTCACAGACGTCGTGTATGTCGAGGATATCATCCTGGCATTGCTTTGCCATGAAACTTAAACGTTCCGGGGTCGGTGTGACCCCCTGTTTCTCCAGGAAATCTCCTCTTTTCTGCAGCAGCATTTCCATTATGCGATCATGTTCTTCCTGGTAGAGACGGTGATATTGATCCTCATACCGGGCTAGATAATCCATGTCTGACAGCAGGCGTTCCAGTTCATTACAAGGATCTCTGACCAGTTCCCGGGTGACGGAAAGAAATCTGATATCGGTCGAGGGCAATTTCTTTTCAAAAGGCAGCAGGATTTTTTCCATAATGCTGACAAGACCTCGGGCACCGGTCTGTTCATGCGATGCTTTTCTGGCAATCTCCATGAGTGCCTCATCACTGAACTGAATTCTGATACCGTAGGCAGCAAAATCAAGCTTCTTGCCAACAACTACCGAGCTGTTTGGGTTCAAAAGAATTTCGTAAAGATCTTTGACCGTCAGTTCTTCAAGACAGGCAATAACAGGGAGTCTGCCGATGAACTCACTTTCAAAACCATAACTTATAAGATCTTCAGCCTTAACATGTTTGAGATAGCGGCCGGATTCTTTTTTTGAGGCTATATCACCCTCGAAACCGATAGATTGTTTCTGGACTCTTTTTTTGATGATATCCTCAAGATCGGTAAAGGCGCCGCTCATGATGAACAGAATATCTTTTGTATTTATCATCTTACGCTGTCGCTTGCCGGTCGCCCTGTAATGTTCAATGGCTTCGATCTGGGAGATAGGATCATGGGGCACCTTGAGATCTACCTCTGTTTCCTCCATGGGTTTTAAAAGGGCACGCTGGACACCGGAACGGGAAACATCCGCACCGATCAGGTTGTGCGCCGAAGCGATCTTATCAATCTCATCAATATAGATGATGCCGTACTGGGCGCTCTCAATATCATCTCCAGCCTCCCGCACCAGATCACGCACCAGGTCATCAACATCTCCCCCAACATAACCAGTCTCGCTGAACTTGGTCGCATCACCCTTGATAAAAGGAACACCCAGTTTCTTGGCAATAAGCTTGATGAGAAAGGTCTTGCCGACCCCGGTCGGGCCGATGAGCAGAACATTGTTCTTTATCTGCCCGACAGTCCTTTTGGCCTGCAACGGGTTTTCAATGGCATTCCTGATGCGGTTGAAGTGGGTGCATATTTTGGTGGAAAGAACGGCCTTGGCTTCATCCTGTCGAACGACATAATCATCTAAGTAGGCGCAAAGTTCTTCCGGCTTTATGGTAAAATCCAGGTAGGGACTTTTTTTATCGCCGGGTTGGTCAGTGGTGACGTTACTGTCTATCTCAAGTTCCGGTTGGGCATGAATGCCGACAATTTTGACCCGGTCGCCGTATTTTTTTGACAGGTAGTCACTGATATCTTTTTCAATATCCTGGTGCGATGGCAGGTTGGTTGGATAATCATCACTCATTATTTTTAAAACTCCGTTCTGTCTGAAGGATCTGAAATTTGTCTTCCGGTGAATTAATAAATTAAGCACCTTCGGGTAAAACTCAAATCATTTTTAAGAATGGATTAGAAGGGAAAAACAGAATGAATGCAAAAGCAGAAGAAAAAATTTTTTAATCCGAGAAACTTGCAAGATCAATGTTCAAGGTTTTTATCTTTTTATGCAGGTGACTGCGTTCCAGACCAAGTATTTCTGCGGTCTGGGAGATATTACCATTGTTTTCCTGCAGCTTGTCTTTGATATACTCCCGCTCAAACGCCTGCTTTGCCTCTTTAAATCTGGTGACATGATAGGGGGCCAGGGCTGAACTGTCGGGCATGGTTACAGGGGTGCCGGGAGCCTGATGCAGGTATTGCTCGACAATCCTGCCGTTGATAACATCATCAGGGCACATGATAACAAGTCTTTCAACAAAGTTTCTCAGCTCGCGGACATTGCCGGGCCAGGTGTGAGTCTTCATGATGGCCAGGGCGTCTTTCGTAAATGATTTCCGGCCCAATCCCTTCCGGCTGAAATCCTCGACAAAATCTTTAACCAGCAGGGGAATGTCTTCAGTACGCTGATTAAGCAGGGGGAGATGTATAGGGACGACATTAAGCCGCCAGAAAAGATCAGCCCGAAAATTGCCCGCGTCAATTTCCTCTTCAAGGTTTTTGTTGGTCGCGGCAAGAACCCTGACATCAACCTGGATAGTCTGGTTGCCGCCTACACGCTCAAATGTCTGTTCCTGAAGAATGCGCAGGATTTTTGCCTGGGTTTTCATGCTCATGTCACCGATCTCGTCAAGAAAGAGCATGCCTCTGTCAGCCTGGTCAAATTTACCTCGCTTGCTGTTTTGGGCGCCGGTAAAGGATCCCTTTTCATGTCCGAAGAGTTCGCTTTCAATCAACTCTTCCGGGATGGCTGCACAGTTCACTTCAACCATGGGCTTGTTGCTGCGGGCGGAAAGACGATGGATGGTCTGTGCCACCAGTTCTTTGCCGGTGCCGTGTTCACCACGGATCAATACCCAGGCATCTGTCGGTGCAACGCGTTCTATCTGTTCTTTCAGCTGTTGGATGGCCGGGGAATTGCCGGTAAGCGAGGGTTTACGTTCAGTCTTCTGTCGCAGAATGAGATTCTCAGCCTCCAGGCTGGAAAAGCGCAGGCCGTTATTAATGGCAAGGAAAATTTTATCATAGGACAGAGGTTTTTCAATAAAATCAAATGCACCTATTTTAGTTGCCTGCACAGCTGTTTCAATGGTGCCGTGTCCTGAGATCATGATAACCTGGAGCTCCGGATGCTCGGCTTTTATAAGTTTTAAAGCTTCAATGCCGTCCATGCCCGGCATCCAGATATCAAGCAGAACCAGGTCGACCGCCTCCGACTTAAGACGCTCCAATCCTTCTTCAGCTGATGCAACACAGAGAGGCTTAAAGCCTTCATCCGTCAGGATGCCGGCGAGAGAATCAAGGATGCTTGTTTCATCATCAATGACTAGAATTTTTTTAGACATAAACGTTTTGCGATTGTTCTATTATATTAAGTGGCAAGCTTAAAATGTAAATTTTGAATTTAAGTAATCCAGTTTAGTCTGTAAGCAAATTAGAGTAATAAATTTTGCATTATTTTTTACACCCGAATCCTTGACTCTGTAACCCCCTGGTCCCTTATTTTTAGTCTATCCTGAATGAAGTTTGCTGACAAGCCGAATCAGGCAGTCATGGGGAGTTCAACCGTAAAAATTGCTCCTGTCGGTGAATTATCTGTTACCCGTATCTGGCCGCCATGGTCAGCCACCACCGTGCTGGCAATAGCAAGTCCCAGTCCGGTGCCCGACTTTTTGGTCGAAAAATAAGGTTCAAACAGTCTGTGCTTGTCTTCATCCGCCACACCAGGTCCGTTATCTTTTACCTCCAGCAGCACAACCTGCTTTTCCGAATCGCATGAAAGGACAATCTCAATCACACCGCCCTCATGTAAAACTGATATGGAATTTTCCACCAGGTTGATAAGTACCCTTTTCATCTGCTTCAGATCGAAATTAAAACGGGGGATATTTTGTTCCTCCTTCTGACGAAAGGTTATATAGGGATGGCTCTCCTCGTAAAATACCAATATTTCTTTGACCATTTCGACCAGATCGTTTGGTGATTTCTGCACTATGGGCATCCTGGCAAAGCTGGAAAATTCACTCACAAGCCGCTTCAGTTCTTCCACCTGGTTGATAATGGTCTGGGTGCAGACATCAAAAACCTCCTGGTCGGTTTCCAGGGTATACAGATATCTTTTGCGTAAACGCTGGGCTGAAAGCTGAATAGGAGTCAGGGGGTTTTTTACCTCATGGGCAATCCTTCTGGCAACCTCACGCCAGGCCGCTATTCTCTGGGCCTTTTCCAACTGGGTCAGGTTGTCAAAAACCAGAACGGTCCCGATGGAGTTTCCTGCTTCATCATAGAGCTTGGTGATATTAACGAGGAGCGAAAATCTTTCTTTTCCCAGGAAGAGCCGCAGCGGACTCTGTATGGTTGACTTGCCGGACTCCTCCAGTTCCTGTAGGAATTTTTCAATTATATCTACATGGTTGGGCATCAGGGTTTTACGAAAATCCTGATGCAGGTAATGAGCTTTATCAATATGCAGAAGATCTTCGGCAAATTTATTTATGCTGGTGACGTTTCCCGCAGCATCAAAGGAAATGACCCCAGCCGGAACATTCTGCAGTATTGTCTCGATATAGCTCCGACGTTCATCCAGTTCAATGTTGCTTTGCTGCAGGGCAACGTTGACTGATTCCAATTGTTTTTTACTGGCCTGCAGATCACTGGTCATCCGGTTGAACGAGTCAACCAGCAGCCCCATCTCATCATCTGAGTCCTTTTCTAGCACAAAATCGAGTTCGCCCTCGGCAACACGGCGGGTGGCGTCTGCAAGTTTGCCGATGGGACCGGTCAGACTCCTGGCAATGTAAATACCGAACCAGATTGCACTGAATATTATAAGCAGTGTCACAATAAGTAGCATGACAAGCAGACTTGTCTTCAATGGATTTTTGAGCATCATGAGCTGGCGATACCCGTCGATGCCTTTGGAAATTACGGTCATCCGGCGCAGCTGTTCCTGGGGGATGTATTCAGTGGTGACCAGGATATAGGGGGAAGCCTGGTTTCCTTCTTTCAAATAGACCGGGATCGCGCTTCTGACAATTTCACCGGTGGCAACAGGCTGAATGGTTGTCTGGCCGGTTTTGCCGGTCTGGGCCAGACGGAAAAGTTCCGCCGGAATTTCAGGCAGGTCACCGTTGTTGATGTTTTCACCCACGACTTCGGCAACTACCTGGCGCTGGTCGGAGAAAAGAGACAGCCCCTCAAGATTGCGTGCAGCCAGAAGTCCCTCCAGGTGGTGAAGTATTGCGGCAGAGTCACGGTCAAGGAGCCGGAGGGCTATCAGCTGTTCTGCGATGGCTTTACCGGTTTCAATTGTGACCTTTCTTTTTTCCTGATAAATATCCTGTGCCACCTGCAATGACTCATCAAGGGATGCTTCAACGTTCGAGTTAAACCAGTAATCCATGCTGGTGGAAACAAACTGCAGAGCTATAAAGAAAAGCAGGATAGTCGGCACCAGCGACAGTGAAATAATGGATACCACCAACCGGGTTCTAAGCGACTTGTTCAAAGAAATCTGACGCTGTTCAAAAATAAACCGCACCAGGTTCCTGAACACCAGGAAAGCCATGAGCAGCAGTAGGATGATGTTGATGTTTATCAGGGAGAAGACGAGGACATTGCCACTGACTGGAAAGGTAACTTCGCCGATCTGGAAGACCACGGTTTCCAGGTATGTCAGTATCGGGATAAGAATAAGGCAGATTATGATCGCATATCGTGTCCGCCGTTTTCTTATATTTTGAGTTTTATCAGTCATAAAGAAAGCTGCAGCCTGAGTTTGTACCAATCGGTCTCAAAATCCCAGGGGGAAGAAAAAGGAATCAGATAATGAAAGTAAAGAGGCATGGCTTTGCTGGCCAGTTTTGCCTTTGCTCTCATTGTGTATGATTTCCGGGCATCAAGTTCAGCGAGCGGCATGACTTTGAAACCGTTAATTTCAGACATGAGCTTTTGGGCCTCTGCAAAAGAAGCGGTAACCTTGCTGTCCCCGTTCTCATGCCGCTGAATGACATATTCCTTTTTGAGACTGTCATACTCCATGATATGGTGGAATTCATATTCTTTGATTTTCTTGTCTGGCCATTTGCTTCTGCTGACAAAAAGATCAATGTTAAAGGCAAAAGTTATCGGGATGCCGTTGTGTATGGCTGCTTTCATTTCTTCGCTCATCCAGTCAGTAACTGTCATGTAGAGCAGCAGATGGTTTTCTGAATTAGCTACCGTAAAATCTGTAACGGCCGCTTCCTGCCCGTAGGAATTACGGATCAGGCTGAGGTTTACCATCAAAAAGAAAAAGAAAACCGGCAGCAGGTAACGCGGCAGGTTTGGTATAAAACGCAAATCGGTACTCATATTCTCTTGGAAAGATGTTTATTAAAATATTCAATATGCAAGTCATTTCGAACTGCTTGTTGCTAAGGTTTTGCACCAGTAGCGCGGTGCTCCAATGTAACTGAAAAATGTATTTCTGTCCATGCGATAACGACAGGAC
>JAFDBU010000270.1 GCA_019313095.1 Deltaproteobacteria bacterium
GTAGTTCCAGCGAATCTTCTCCGGCTGTTAAAGACCAAAAGCCCTGCTCCGCAGCCGCCTGATCATTTCCATACTGAACAAGCAAAATTTCGGCCATGCAGGCCTGTTATATTCAGCAGATAATCAGCATGGCGTCACCGTAACTGTAAAAACGGAAACCTAGCTTGATTGCCTTTTCATAGGCGCGCAGTATGCTGGATCTGCCGGCAAGTGCTGCCACAAGAAAAAGAAGCGAAGAACCCGGTAAGTGAAAGTTGGTGATTAAACCATTGACCACTTTAAACCTGTAACCCGGATAAATATAAAGCCCGCACCAGCCCTGTTTGGCTTCCACCTGACCGGTTTCCGCAGCTGCAAACTCCAATGTTCTCACAGTCGTTGTGCCGATTGTCCAGACCCTATTGCCAGATTCCCTGGTTTGATTGATCAATCGGGCTGTTTCATGACTTATTTCAACGTACTCCTCATGGATTCTGTGATCCCGTATATCATTGACCCTGACAGGTGCAAAGGTGCCATAACCGACATGGAGAGTGATAGGGGCGATCTTGATATTCTTAGCCGCAAAACTCTCCAACAAGGATTTCGAGAAATGCAAGCCCGCTGTAGGTGCAGCCACTGCCCCTGATTTTTTGGCAAAAAGGGTTTGATAGCGTTCACGATCTTCCGGAAGATCACTGGCATCCCTGTGGATATAAGGCGGCAGGGGAATCCTGCCGCTGGCTTTCAGGATGTTGTTTGGGGTGAGGCCGCACTTGAGATCAAAGAAGAGTTTAACTCGTACCTTGCCGTCATCAAGATGCTCCATAAATTCCGCTTCGAGGTTCGGCGTGAAGATTAGGCGTGCACCGGGTCTGGATTTTTTCGAGCTTTTAAGAAGGCCGGTTACGATAACTGACAGATATTTTTCCGTTTGCTGCCGGCCGACAGATTCATCGTGTATACCTGCATTGTCAAAATCAGGATATTCTAGTAAGAACAGCTCGACCTTTCCGCCTGTATTTTTCCTACCCTCGAGTCTAGCCGGAAAGACTTTAGTATCATTGACAACAAGCAGATCTCCGGGATTGAAAAAATCAATAATGTCGGTAAACTTCATATCCTGCATGAGTTTATTGCGGCAGTCTAGGACCAGAAGGCGGGACTGTTCCCGTTTTTCAGTGGGAACCTGGGCAATCAGGCTTGGATCCAGCTCATATTCATACGATTTACGGTTGAAATCAGGGTTCATATATTTCTCATATGCAGCGGCTTTTAGTAAAATAGGTTGCCGAGATGCTGAAAATACCCTAACTTTCCAAATCGTGCCATATATCACTTGTTTCAAGAAGGGGTGTGGATGCTACTGATAGCTGCTGCCACTGAAAATGAAATAAAACCTTTGTTCCATTTTCTGACCGGTATAGACCAGGTAGAGGTCTTTATCACTGGTGTAGGACCTGTAGCAACCGCTGCAAGTCTCAGCAGGCATCTAACGCTGCACGGCTCTAAAATAGATGCAGTCTGGAATATCGGCGTCGCCGGGGCCTATACTGATTCCGGAGTGAATATGCTTGATATTTGCTTGGCGCAGCAGGAGATATTGGGGGATTTCGGCATCTGTCTGCAGAGTGAGATCTCAAGTTTTCCTCCCGGTCTTGACTCAACCGATACCTCTTTTGACTTCAAGAGTGATATGGCTGCCCTGTTAAAAAGAATCCTGTCTGAACAAAAAATCGTTTGTAAGGAAGTAAATTTTGTCACTGTTAATTGCTGCACCGGTACAAAGGAACGTGGAGAATTTTTACACAAAAAGCACGATGCCGGATGTGAAAATATGGAGGGAGCTGCTGTGGCAAGGGTCTGCCAGGAATTCAATCTGCCGTGTTTCGAGCTGCGCTGCATAAGCAATTTGGTGGAAGACAGGGATAAAACAAAGTGGCAGGTTTCCGAGGCTATCGAAAAAATATGCCGGGTAACAGAGGTGCTACTAAAGGCTTCAGTCCGGACAATATCTTCCCCTGCTGACGGTTGACAACAGTAACAAGCTTTACATTTATATCAGGTCCACATCTATGCAACAGCTTTCCATAGGATTTTCTCCCTGTCCGAATGATACCTATATATTCTGTGGCCTGGTGAACGGAAAGGTCCCGCTTTCAAGCTGGCAGCCGCAGCCTGTCATTCTCGAATATGTTGAAACCTTGAATGAATGGGCCATGCATGGGCGTCTGGATATTTCAAAGCTCTCTTTTCATGCTTTTGGCCATGTGCTTGACAAATACGTCCTGCTTCATGCCGGCGCTGCACTCGGGCGTGGCTGTGGTCCCTTATTGGTTGCCGGACAGAAGGTTGATCCTAGCTGTTTTTCAAAAATGACTGTGGCAGTGCCTGGCCAGTTTACCACAGCGGCAATGCTTCTTAGGCTTTACTCATCTGCCTGGAAAAAAGTTGTTATGATGCGGTTTGATGAAATAATGGCTGCAATTGAATCCGGCAGGGTTGATTGTGGGGTCATCATTCATGAAAGCCGTTTTACCTATAGAAGCAGAGGGCTTGAACTGATTACCGATCTTGGTGCCTGGTGGGAGAAAACTTCCGGACATCCTATACCTCTGGGAGGCATAGTGGCCAGGCGTTCGCTCGGCAGCGATCTTATTGCAGAAATTGACCGGGACATAAGAAAAAGTATTCTATGGGCGCACCAAAACAGCAATTCATGCAGGCCATATATAAAAAAATATGCCCAGGAACTTGATGACCAGGTGATTAACGAACATATAGGGCTTTATGTAAATGCCTTTTCGGAAAACCTGGGTGATGGTGGTTTGGCGGCTGTTGAATTTTTTCTGCAAAAAGGACGTCAGGCCGGATTGTTTTCAGAATCTACAGTCCTGCCCCTGACAATGAAATACTAGAAGATCTCCAGCGAAAAAATTAGCAGATAGTTTTCATCTCAGATCATCTACATCTGCTGTTCCAACCTAAGGTTTTGTAAAAAAGCAAATTAAATGCCACAGAATATAACGTAAATGTTTCATTTTTATATAAATTTTTGCTATTTCTCGCTGCAGGCCCGAAAGAGGTCTTGAGTCTTTAGGAACTGACCTGCCCATAATAACCCCTTCTGGTTGTTTTTTTATATTCCTGTCGCGAAGGGTAATTTCACTTCCCAGCAGTGCAAAAAGATTTTATTTCTCAAATACCCGTCTCCTTGCCTCAATGACATAGGGAAACCTGTCATTATATTCTTTATTGGCAAGAGCTCTGCGAATAAGATCAACGGTATAGTCAAAGTCATTCATGTCGATTGGTATAAACTTTCGCGGGGAAAATAGTCAGCAGTATTTGGGTATCCGTGATAAAAAGGCATGGTATAACCAAGGAAGGCATCCGGAATTTTTTCTGTCAGATGGTGGGAGTAAACATGGTTTTCCGCGGTTAAATGATACTGATAAGGGTCTAAGGTTTCGGCTTTGTCATTCATTGGATTAACATCATGACTCAATATTTCCATTTCTAAGATTTGTTCTTTCAGCCTTTCAGTGAAATGTAAACGTTTATAATGGAGGGTGAGTCTTCCCTTTCAAATGGAACAAACTGTAGAAATGAGTCTGACCTTAACAGGTGCGCAGCAAACCTCTCGTTGACAGCTTGACAATTATTGAACTGCCTTCCGGGTATGGATGTCCCCTGGGGTGTCATTAAATTGTTTTTTGGCATATTAATATTATTTTAATGAGACTCTTGATAAGAAAAAAGACTTAAACCAGTAAATTTTAAATGTCATAGAATACAGGTTCGATATATCGTCATCTCATAATCAATCTTCTAAAACCTTAACAGTGTCTTTTCCTCTTACACATAGGCTTGACAA
>JAFDBU010000271.1 GCA_019313095.1 Deltaproteobacteria bacterium
ATCAAAATGAAGCGCATGCCAGAAGAAAGGATGATGGCAAATGTCATCAGGTCCGGCAGTCTGGTCCCGGAAATGATCGACGCCATCTGTGATGTGCTGATCCCTTTTTATGACCAAGCCGATGGCGGTGAAAACATCAGGGAATTTGGCCGGCCCGAGGCAGTTGGGCTCAACATCTTTGAAAATTTTACACAAACCGAAGCATTTATTGACAGTCCGTCTTTAAGCAAAGAACAATTTGATCGAATCAGGAATTTTTCTACCAGGTTTCTGGAGCAGGACGAACTCTTTGCAGCCAGGATTGAAGCCAGCCGCATCCGTGACTGCCACGGTGACCTTTATTCAGCAAATATCTGCCTGGCGGACCAGGTCTATATTTTTGACTGCATCGAGTTTAATGAAAGGTTCCGGTACTGTGACGTGGCAAGTGACATCGCCTTTCTGGCGATGGATCTTGACTATCATGGACTTGCTGATTTGTCTCAGCACTTTGTGCAACGTTTTATCGAAAAATCAGGCGATGTCGGCCTAAAGAAAATGCTCAACTTTTATAAATGCTACAGGGCTTATGTCCGCGGCAAAATAAATCTTTTCACCGCAAACGCCAAGGAGGTTGACGGGGAAACCAAGCTCCAATGCCAGGAAATGGCCAAAAAATATTTTCAGCTAGCCGAACGTTATGCCAGCGAATGAAGCCCAAAAGAATAATCCTGTGATCTATGTCTTTTTTGGGATGATCGCCACAGGAAAAAGCACCCTTGCCATGGCGTGGGCCAACTATAAACAGCTGCAGTACTATAATTCAGACCGGGTCCGCAAAGAACTCGCCGGCATCAGGCCGACAGAAAGCCAGAGGTCTACAGTTGATACCGGCATCTATACCGGGGAATTCTCCCAAAAAACCTACCAAGCTCTGCTTGAAAAGGCTGAAACGCTGCTGCGCCAGGGAGATTCCGTAATCCTGGATGCTTCGTATCAGCTTGAACGGGACCGACAGGATGTCAGGGCCCTTGCAAAACACCTGTACAGTCGGGTATGTTTTATCTACTGTCAGTGTTCTGAAGATGAAATGAAGCGCCGCATGAGCCTAAGGGAGCAGGACCCTGCTGCTGTTTCTGACGGCCGCTGGGAAATCTATCTGAAGCAGAAACAAAGGTTTGAGCCACCGGTTGAACTTACTGCATCGGAACTCATAACAATTGATACCAGGGCACCTCTTGCTGATCTGCTGGAGGAACTTGACAGAAAACTGCCATAAACAAACATACTATCATTAAAACAGAGAGGTACGAAACGTGTATACCAGGATCTATATACTGAAATTTCCCAAAGGCATTGTTGATCAGCCTATCATCTGCCAGCTTGTCAAACAGTTTGATGTCGAGTTTAATATTCTCAAGGCAACAATTCTACCCCAACATGAAGGATTGATGATTTTAGAACTTCGGGGTCACAAGGAAAATATCAGGAAAGGCCTAAAGTATCTCAAAGGTCTTGATGTCAAGGCTGAAAGTGTTGCCACCACAATTCATCGGGATGACGATCGCTGTTTTCAGTGCGGAGCCTGTACCGGGATCTGTCCCACAGCTGCCCTGTCGCTCAAGCGTCCGGAAATGGCGGTCATTTTTGATGCTGAAAAATGCAGCGGCTGCGGCCTGTGTGTTACGGTCTGCCCTGTTAAGGCCATGGAGGTTTCCCAGGACAGGATAAGCGGCTTCAGCGAGTCCGTCTTTGAAGTGCATTGATGTTTTTCGGTATTGCCCAACAGAAAAAGCCGTGGGGAATTATACTCTCCTCCACGGCTTTTTTATCAGCATAGTTCTTTGATCCCGATCAGTCATCCGGGGTAAAATCCTCCCAGTCAGGCAGAGATTTGGTCAGCCAGCCTAAAAAGGTTCTGCCTGGCGGGTTGTCATTTCTCAAATCATAGAGAAGCATTTCGGCCTTTGGTGCAATAATGGTATCCGGGTATTGCCGCAGCAGGTATTCAAGGCGCGCCTCTGCCTCTTCATAGGCGTATGTTCTCTCATAAAAACTTGCGACATAATATTCGTGGTTGGCCAGAAAGTTCCGCGCAGCTCTGATCCTGGCCTGGACCTCTTCCCTGTAGGGCGAATTGGGAAAAGCCCTGAACTGTTTTGACAATGCATAAATAGCATTGGCAGCAGGGGAGACGTCACGGTCAATCGTGTCTATCTGGTTATAATAGCACATACCGATCTGCAGCATTACATAAGGAATGGCCTCGTTGGTTGGATGGTGTTCCTCAAAATCCTTATAAAGCAGTAATGCCTCTTCAAAATTTTCCAGGTGGTAATTGCTGTCAGCTGTTTTGAGTTCGGCAAGAAGGCTGTACTCACTGAAGGGATATTGATTCAACAGGGTTTCGAAAGACCGTTTTGCCTTTTCGTATCTGCCGGTGTTGAAATAATCCAGGCCCTTCAGGGCAAGGCCTTCAGGAGTGTCAGGCGAACTCGGGCGAAAACCTAGCGATGAAAAGAACCTGTCCTTGGAGCAGCCTGATCCCGTTACTGTTACAAGGAGAAGCAGCAGGCAGATAAAGAGATGTTTGTGTTTCAGAGAAAGAATTTGCATGGTGCTTAGTTCAACCCGCTCAAGTAGTGTTCAGCAGCGATTGCCGCAACTGCGCCCTCGCCGGCGCCGTTAACAATCTGGCGCACGGTCTTACTGCGTATGTCACCGGCAGCCATAACTCCCGGAACCTTGGTGCGCATTTCATCGTCGGTTTTAATAAAGCCGAACTTATCGGCCCCCAGCTGTTCCAACAACAGCATCTCGTTGTTCGGGATGGTGCCGATAAGGATAAAAACACCGCTGGCAGATATCTCCTGCTCCTCACCTTCATTATTACGGAGCTTCACCCGCTCAACTTCCTTTTTCCCCTCAATGGCAACCACATTTGAGTTCCAGATGAACTCAATACGCTGGTTGGCGAATGCCTTTTCCTGTAAAATCCTTGTAGCCCGCAGAGTCTCCCGTCTATGGACCACGGTCACTTTCGCGGCAAATTTCGTCAGAAAATCAGCCTCCTGTATTGCTGTATCACCGCCGCCAACAACAATTATTTCCTGATCACGAAAGAAAGGACCGTCACAGGTAGCACAGTAGGAAACACCTCTGCCGGCAAATTCGTCTTCGCCCGGAATTTTAAGCTTGTTCGGACGGGCACCGGTGCAGATGATCAGGGCCTGACAGGTCAACTCATCACCGCTTTCCAGAGTCAATTTTTTTACTGCCTCAGAAAGCTCCATCTTGACCACATTGTCGTTTTTGACCTCAAGGCCAAATCTTTCGGCCTGGGCAGCCATTTTTTCAATCAGTTCATTACCGGTCACACCGTCTGGAAATCCCGGATAGTTGTCAATCCAGTCGGTGACCAGGACCTGACCGCCCACAACCCCTTTTTCAACAAGCAGTACTTTAAGCCGGTCCCTGGCAGCATACAGCCCTGCTGTCAGACCGGCCGGACCACCCCCTAAAATAATGAGTTGGTAGTCTGTATTTGCCATTATGATACTGTTGCTGAAGGACCAAATTCTTTGTTATGCAACTTTATTCAGCATTGCTACCAGCTGCGTTTTACCTACGGCACCGGTAACCTGGTCAACGATTTCTCCACCCTTGAAGAGTATGAGGGTCGGTATGGCCCTGATACTGTATTTTCCTGGGGTTGTCGGGTTGTCATCAACGTTCATCTTGGTGATCTGCACTTTGCCGGCATATTCATCAGCAAGCTCTTCAATCACGGGGCCTATGGCCTTACAGGGCCCGCACCAGGGAGCCCAGAAGTCAACCAGGCTCGGCAAGTCTCCCTTGAGGACATATTCTTCAAATTCTGCATCGGTTAGGTGTTTTACATTGTCTCCTGCCATATTCACGACTCCTATTACTCAATTTTACAATTTACAGTAAATATACTATTTGCCATCACGCCTGAGAGATGGCATCTTAACGACTGTGTCTGCTTATGACAAGGAAAAATTCTTCTATTTATCAGGTTTAGCAGCTCTTACGACAATATGATTGCTGTCATAAAAAGTTTTGCTTTTGACAGAATAAAATTCTCCATGCTATAGTCTTAAACACATCGCAGCAATATTGATATTCCTTGAGTCATCAACAGGGCCTAACACGATTGATTATTACGAACACAGCCCCTGTCTGCATCACGTACGGTATGATGCGACAATAATAGAATTATAACGACCTGGTACGATTATATTTAACTAATAGCGGAGGAATGAGGAATCATGCAAATCGAAAACTCAAGATCATTTTTCAACAAGGCACAGAAAGTGATTCCCGGCGGTGTAAACAGCCCGGTTCGGGCCTGCAAGTCGGTTGGCTGCGACCCCCTTTTTGTCAAAAAGGCCCTAGGGTCAAAAATTATTGACGTAGACAATAACGAGTTTATTGATTTCGTCTGCTCCTGGGGCCCCATGATCCTAGGCCATAATCACCCAAAAGTCGTTAGCGCCATTCAGCAGGCGCTTGAAAACGGAACAAGCTACGGGGCTCCGACTCCCCTGGAGATTGAACTGGCCGAAATGGTGATCAGTGCCTATCCTGCCATGGATATGGTACGTTTTGTCAGTTCGGGCACTGAAGCTACCATGAGTGCCATACGGTTGGCCAGGGGTTATACCGGTAAAAAAGTGGTGGTTAAGTTTGACGGCTGTGACCACGGCCATGCTGATTCATTACTCGTCCAGGCAGGATCGGGGGTTATCACACTGGGAATTCCAGGCAGCCCGGGTGTACCGGATGATATTGTCAAAAATACTGTTTCCATTCCCTACAACGATTTTGAGACGCTCGAAAAAACTCTGACGGATAAATCGCTGGAAATAGCCTGTGTCATCATTGAACCGGTTGCAGGCAACATGGGGGTGGTGCCGCCGGCAGAGGGATTTCTTAAGAAGCTGAGAGAACTGACAGCTCAGCATAATATTGTCCTTATTTTTGACGAGGTTATTAACGGGTTCCGTCTGGCTCTCGGCGGGGCCCAGAGCAGGTACAGCATTGCACCTGACATGACCTGCCTCGGCAAGATCATCGGAGGCGGTCTGCCGGTTGGCGCCTATGGCGGCAAAAAGGAAATCATGTCACAGATTGCACCTGAAGGTCCGGTCTACCAGGCCGGGACTCTCTCCGGAAATCCCCTAGCAATGGCAGCAGGCATTGCCACCCTGCAGCTGTTGGCTGAACCGGGATTCTATGACCGGTTGGAAACAAAAGCGGATTCCTTTGCCGGCGAACTGCAAATGCTCGCTGATAAGTACCTCCCCGGTGAAACTACCTTAAACAGGGTTGGCTCAATGATGACCACTTTTTTTACCGAGGGACCTGTGGTGGATTTCAAATCAGCCATGAAGTCCGATACGGAAAGATACGGCCGGTTTTTCCGTGAAATGTTGATGTCCGGCATCTGGCTGGCACCATCCCAGTTTGAGGCAGCTTTTATTTCAGATGCTCACAGTCAGGAAGATTTGGCACAAGCCCTTGAAATGACTGAATCGTCATTCAAAAAAATCAAAAAATTGTAAAAAAGCCGTTGACTTTGAGCCCACTCCATGATACGAAATGGAACGATTTTCCATTTCATGGCTGGGGAGTTTTTTGCATTTTTCAGGAGAGAAAATGACCAACAGCCGTAAAGAAATAATGAAGCTGTTGGGTGATTTTTCCACCATCGGTCTTACCCTGGCTGCTTCAATTTTTGTTGGAGTGGGAATCGGATACCTGCTGGACCATAAGGTATTCAAAGGAAAAACAGCTCCCTGGCTGACCCTGGTTTTTTTAGGCTTTGGCATAGTTGCAGGTTTCAAAAACCTGTACATGCTGGCAAAACGAAAGGATTTATAAGAGGACCTGGCTTTGTCACACGGCGATGAATATTTCCCCCTGGATAAGATGGGGCGCCTGAACTGGTTGTTGCTGGCTGCCATGACCGGAGCAGGCGGATTTTTTGTCTCGCCTCATTTTGCCAAAGGGCTGTTTATCGGCGGTCTTCTTGCCAATATCAGCTTTATTTTGCTGAAAAAAGATATTACCAGGGTCCTGTCCGGACCATTGAATGCTGCCAAAGGTCGTTTTTTCATTAAATATTACATCAGGTTGACAGTCCTGGCGCTTATCCTGTTCTTCCTGGTGAAATATAGAGCCGTACATCTTGTCGGCTTGGTTGTGGGACTCTCAACAGTAGTGATAAGCATCGGAATCACGGTAGCGGGAGCTGCCAGAAAAGTTGCCCTGACTGCAAAGGAGGCATCGTAGAAAATTATGGAACATCCAATACTATTTATCTCTGTCATTCTTGAAGCAATTGGCCTGCCCGTTCCCCATGGACCGATTGGCGATACCCTCCTTGCCAAAATTGTTTCGCCGCATATGACCTATACCTGGCTTGTCATGGCCTTTCTTGTTATTGTGCCAAAGCTTACCCTTGGCAAGCTTGAAATGATCCCAGGCAAGGGACAGAACTTCTGGGAGCTGATCATTGACGGCCTTGAGGGCTTTATGGCTGAAAATATGGGCGAAGAAGGAGCCAAGCTTATGTTCCCGATGCTGGCAACCTTCGCCTTTTATATTCTGACCTCAAATCTCATCGGTTTGATGCCGGGGTTCATGTCGCCCACTTCCAATATTAATGTTACCCTGGGATGTACCCTGATCGTTTTCACAACCACCCATATACTTGGCATCAAGTTTCATAGAGCTAAATATATTAAACACTTCATGGGGCCGATCCCATGGCTGATTCCCCTGATGTTCCCCATTGAGGTCATAAGCCACCTGGCTCGAATCCTGTCACTGTCCATCCGGCTTTTCGGCAATATCATGGCCAAGGAAACCCTGCTGGGTATCCTGTTTTTGCTTGCCGGTGCTTTCTTTGCCCCGCTGCCGATCTTGTTCCTCGGCGTATTCGTGTCTCTGGTCCAGGCCCTGGTATTTGTGCTGCTCTCCATTCTTTACTTTTCCGGAGCCATGGAGCACGCCCATTAATTTATGAATTGCACTGTTCTCAAACAGTTTGTTGGAAGAAGGCCCAAATAATAAATCTTAAGGAGGAAAAAACTGATGAAAAAGGTAAGTATTTTGACCAGCATTCTGGTCCTGGCTCTTTCCACCGTGGCTTTTGCCTCGGAAGGCGGAGCAGCATCCGGCGGCGCTGTTAATATCGCCCTGGTCTGTATTGCTGCTGCAATGGCGGTAGGCATTCCCGCTTTTGGTTGCGGAATTGGTATGGGTACCGGTATCGGCGGCGCCTGCTCCGGTATCGCCAGAAATCCCGAAGCTTCCGGAAAGATCACCGTGACCATGATTATCGGTCTGGCTCTTATCGAGTCATTGACTATTTACGGTCTGGTTATTTCTCTTATTCTTCTGATGGCTAATCCATTCATAGGATAATTGCTGCTTAGATCAGAAGACTGATTGTTGTGTACTCGAAAGGCTGCAGGGTAATTCCTGTGGCCTTTCTTTTTTTCTATAACCCATACTGGGAAAATACAGTATATAAATCCTGGTAGTGAACCCGGGCCCAATTGGCTTTCCTGATGATAGAATTTATTTTCATCTGAATATGAATAATACAAGTATGATAATCAATCCCTCTAGGGAAAAGGGTGATCCCGAGATTCCTGCTGACGGTCTGCTTTTAATTAACCCGGCTGAAGCTGTAGCAGGCCTGCGCCTGGCTAAAGAAAGAAACGGGCAACAATATTATCTCTATAATAGCCGATTGACGCTGATCCCTGAACTACCGCCCGCTGGAGCTTTTTTTCTGTCCGGTCCGGCAGTAGGTGCGCCCATGGCTGTTTTAACCCTGGAAAAGCTTATTGCCCTTGGAGCACGCCGGATTATTGTCTATGGTTGGTGCGGTTCTTTAAATGAGACCCTGGCTATCGGGGATACTCTTCTCCCAACCTGGGGTGTAAGTGATGAAGGTACTTCTGACCATTACCTTTCAAACGAAACTCCCGAGTCCCATGCCCATACGCGACAGCTTCTTGCAGAAGAGCTAGAATCACAGGGGTTCACTGTTCAAGCGGGACCGGTGTGGTCAACAGATGCGCCATACCGTGAAAGTTTAGAACAGGTTAAGCTGCTTGGCAGAGACGGAGTCTTGGGAGGAGATATGGAATTTACCGCTGTGGTCACAGCTGCTGCTTTTAGGAAGGTGGAACTGACTGCTGTCCTGCTGGTTTCTGATGAGCTCTGGTCCGGCAAGTGGAGATCCGGCTTTCGAACTAAAAATTTTAAGAAAAAAAGCAGAAATATCCTGCGTATTCTGGCAAATTTTTGTGGGGAATCGTCTCTATTGCCATAATTTTTAAGGTAAAGATAGTTTTTTTATATACCTCCTTCTTTTGCTTACCTTGTCTTTTGTCAGCAGTTTCGTATGCTGACAAAAGAAGGAGCAAGAAAAGGGCCCCCCACTGTGCCGGTCCTTCGGACTGACTTGCGCTTCTCGCTGTTGACGGGACGCTGAAAACTCACCGCATACGGCGGTTCAGACAGGTCCAGCATCTTATTCCGTCAACAGCTCCGATGCTCACAGCGGCAAAGAATGGGTTGCAATCTTGAACGCAGGTTTTCTGCCGTTTCACGCAACCGAGCGACGGCGTCAATCTTCGGCAGTAGTATATTTGCCGACAAAAATAATCGGATCAGCGTGAAGACTGTCTGAGCCACTGTAAGTGGCGAGTTCCGCAAAGCCCGGTTATTTTTAGCAGCACAGGGCAGTCCGACAAAGTCGGAACAATTGATTGGCTGCACTTTCTTTGGGTTCGTTTTTTTATGCAAGTAAAGAAATGAACATACATAAAACCATGGTTATTATTAATCATCTACTCATCCAGATTAATTCATAAAAGTAAGCTTAAAAACAAACTGCAAAAAATGAACGACACAGGAAACAAAAAACTCTACATGGTCAGCCTCGGCTGTTCCAAAAATCTGGTTGACTCCGAAGTCATGCTGGGATTGCTTGAAGAAGACGGCTACCGGGTTATCCAGGATCCTGAGGCTGCCGATCTGCTGCTGGTAAACACCTGCGGTTTTATCGGTTCCGCAGCCCAGGAGGCCATAGACGAAATACTCGATCTTGCCTGCTATAAGCAGAAGGATAGGTCAAAAAAACTGGTAGTCACCGGCTGTCTGGTGCAGCGTTATGGCACTGAACTTGAAAAAGAACTCCCTGAAGTCGATCTATTCATAGGGACTGATGGTTTCCATGATATTGTTTCACAGCTCCACGGCGATAAACCTCCCATACCTTTAGCCCATTCCCTGGAACAGTCACCTTTCCTGATGGACAGCTCCATGCCGCGCAGGATTTCCACTCCTCCGCACCGGGCATATATGAAAATAACCGAGGGCTGTATTAACCGTTGTTCATATTGTCTAATCCCTGCCATTCGTGGCAGACTGCGCAGCCGGTCCATACCTGATCTCATGACCGAGGCGCAGAGATTGGCTGCAGCAGGAGTCAAGGAGCTCACCCTGGTAGCACAGGATCTTCTGGCCTATGGCCTGGACCTTGACAGAGAGACGAATCTTATAGGCCTGCTGCAGCGGATTCTGGGTGAAACAGATATACCCTGGATACGACTCCTTTACCTGCACCCGGCCCGTGTACAGGATGATCTCCTGCTTCTGGTAGCTGAAAACTTCAGGATCGTTCCTTATCTGGACATCCCTTTCCAGCATATGAGTGACCATATACTGAAGCTTATGAACAGGCCGTATACTAAAATCCAGATAAGGCTGCTTCTGAAGAAAATCCGCGCCATTATTCCGGATGCTGCTCTGCGAACAACCATGATGGTTGGATTTCCCGGTGAAACAGAGGAAGATATCTCCGAATTGGCTGACTTCCTGCAGGAACACCATTTTGAGCATCTGGGTGTGTTTGCCTATGCCAATGAAGAGGGCTGCCGGGCAGCCTCTTTTACAGGCCAGGTGCCTGAAGAAAAGAAGGAGGAACGATTGCGCCGCATCATGGAATTACAGGCAGATATTTCCTTTGCTTCACTGCAGAAATATGTAGGCAGGGTTGAGCAGGTCCTGGTTGAAGGTTTAAGCAAAGAGTCTGATCTCCTGCTGGAAGGCAGGACCAGGCACCAGGCGCCTGAAATTGATGGGTGTGTTTATATTGCGAAGGGCTCAGCAGAGCCCGGTGATCTGGTCGACGTGACGATCACCGAGGCTCACACCTATGATCTTGTCGGTGAAATAAAAGAATAGGGATTACAGACTTTCTATTTTTTATTTACTTTCTCGCGCAGCTCTTTACCGACCTTAAAAAATGGCAGTTTCTTGGGCGGGACCTTTATCTTCTGGCCTGTTTTAGGATTGCGGCCCTGATATGAACCATACGTTTTTACCACAAAAGAACCAAACCCCCTGATCTCGATACTGTCACCTGCAGCAAGAGAGTCTGTCATCGAGTCCAATATGGTATTGGTGATGGAATCAGCCTCCCGCAACGGCACATTGATTTCCTGGGACAACGCCTCAATCAATTCTGACTTGTTCATACTTTTCTCCCCAAAGCAGTTCTCGTTGGTTTGATGCTGCCAGCCTAACCAGTACACCCTTACATATAGCGGCAAAGGTATATTTATATCAAGGAGTTAACCTATTGTAAAGGGGAATTTTACTGCAAACGAAAAAAGTACCGCTGTCATCAGCGGGGCATGATACTGTAAATTGGGGTAAAGACGTGATGTCTCTCTCTAGAATGTTCTAATTCTTTGCGGGCATAAATACTGGATTGGCACTTTTATTTTCTGAAAATCATTTTAATATCCCTGGGACTCAAAAAACGGTATTTCCCGGGTTTCAATTCCCCCAGCTCCAATTGCCCGTACGCAACTCTTGTCAGCTGTAAAACAGGATGGCCGACTGCTTCAAACATTTTACGGACCTGTCTTTTCCTGCCTTCATGGATAACAATCTTAATCGTGGTCGCCTGCTTTTCATTTTCTAGTACCGTGAGTTCTGCCGGCCAGGTTTTTCTGCCATCCAGGTCAATCCCCTTGGAAAGCGCTGCCAGTTTTTTAGGGCTTGGCCTGCCTTTGACCCTGGCCACGTAAGTCTTATTCACCTCACGGCTCGGGTGCAGAATTTCCTGGGCAAGCTCTCCGTCATTGGTGAGCAGCAGGGCTCCTTCAGTTGTCAGGTCCAGCCTGCCCACAGGATAAATACGCTCTTTTATGTCAGGCAGAAGGTCGGTAATGATAGGCCTGCCCTGTGGATCATGAACAGTTGAGAGGAATCCAGTCGGCTTATGCAGCAGGATATAGACCTTCTTTTCAGGGAAGACTACCGGCCGGCCGTCATATTCAATTTTCTGGGTGTCCGGATTAACCCGAATTCCCATTTCAGTAACGACTATACCGTCAACAGTGACCTTGCCTTCCCTGATCAGTTCTTCAGCCTTGCGCCGGGAAGCAATACCTGCCCTGGCCAGAATTTTTTGGAGGCGTTCCTGCACAATCCTTATCTCCACTGCGGCGGCAGCAGTTCATGGAGCCTAGCATCGACCTTTTCCTTCGTGGCCGGGTCGACCTCCAGAACATCTGTATACCAGGGTTTTATGCGGCAATCAAAGACAATGGGAGACTGAAGGCCTACGTGATAGCGCACAACATTCTGCTCAGCTCCATAGATGTCGGCGGCTGGTTCAAAACGGGTAAAAAGGGTCCAGAGAAATTCCTGCATGTTTATTGTTGCAGCTCCGGTATCGTCTACGATGATGACTACCGGCCACCCAGCGAGTCCTTGCCATTTTGCAGTCTGTTTGGCCAGCTCGGGCTCAGCCTCATAACCAGGGCCTTGGACAACCAGGGTGCCGGGCAGAAAGACATTGGGCCGGGTGAGATTGTCCGGCAGCGAATTGTTATAGGTGAGCGGCAACTCACGGAGCGGATTTTTGCCAAGACCCATGAGCATGGCCTTGGAACCCTTATTCACCGAGGGGCCGGTGTAATCAAGGGTATCCTGGGACACGTTGGCAAATATGAACAGATCTTTCTGCCAGTCAACACGGGCCAGGACATGGCACCAGAGCTTGGCAAAATCTTCAATGTCAATATCGCCGTCTGTGAGGATGAGGAACTTGGTAAGCGATAGTTGGCCCTCACCTAAAATCCTTAAACCTGCTGCAAAGGCCTCCCGGGGATAGCGGTCCATAACTCTTGCTGCAGCCAGGCAATGGAACCCTGTTTCACCAAAGGTTTTCAGTTGCCGCACACTGCTCATCACCAGCGGGAACAGGGGGGAAAGCAGATCCTGCAGAAAATCACCAATAAAGAAATCCTCCTGGCGTGGCCTGCCGACAACTGTAGCAGGATATACTGCATTTCTGCGGTGATACATATGCTGCACCTGGAAGACAGGGTACTCA
>JAFDBU010000272.1 GCA_019313095.1 Deltaproteobacteria bacterium
AATTCCTTGCCAATAAAAATAAAGTAAAAATAACCCTGCGCTTCAGGGGAAGAGAAATAGTTTATGCCCAAAATCAGGGTGTAGAGGTGCTGAACAAAATTGCCGAGGCACTTAGTGAAGAGGCAACAATTGTGCAGCAACCCTCAATGGAGGGCAGGCAGATGGTCATGTTTGTTGCCCCAAAGAGTTAATGTGGTTTGCAAAAAAATCTTTCAGCCACCAAATTAGCTCCTAAAAAACCATAAATAAGATTTAACGGGCATAATACCAGCAGGTGAGGAGTTTATCTATTGCCAATGTAAAGTCTAAAAAATTTATCGGTTCTTTTTGTTGAAAGAATCACGAAAGAATAATACGTTAGTCGATATAGTTAATAATTATTATAGTTTCAGGGAGTGTATTGTCATGCCAAAAATGAAAACAAATAGAGGTGCTGCCAAGCGTTTCAAGGCCACCGGATCAGGAAAGATTGTGAGAAGCAAAGCATATGCCAGTCACATTCTGACAAAAAAAACGACCAAGAGAAAAAGGGGCTTGCGGAAATCAGACCTGGTTGATGAAACAAACGTTAAGGGTATAAAGAAGATTTTACCTTACATATAATTTGTATTTTGATTTTTATTTGCTGAAAATTAAAGAGGTATACATATGGCACGAGTAACACGCGGATTTAAAGCTCGCCGCAGAAGAAATAAAGTCCTTAAACTGGCCAAGGGTTTCAGGGGTGGCCGCCACAAATTATACAGAACTGCAACAGAAGCAGTCGATCGGGCGCTCAGTTATGCTTACCGTGATCGCAGAAACAAAAAGCGCGACTTTCGCAGACTGTGGATAACCCGTATCAGTGCTGCCGCAAAGCAGAATGGTACCAGTTACAGCCAGCTGATGGGCGGTTTAAAGAAGGCCGGTATAGAACTAGACCGCAAGGTTCTCTCCAATATGGCAATACTTGATCCCAATGGCTTTTCCAAGGTGGTCAAGCTTGCTGTCCAGTAAGTTATCTAACCTGCTGAATAACAACGATCATGGAGCAAGAGCTACGCCAACTCCAGGCTGATGCAGAAACAAAGCTTTCAACTCTTAACAACCTGAAGGACCTGGAAGAAATCCGGATTCAATACCTGGGGCGCAAAGGATTGTTCACCGGACTACTGCGTCAACTTGGGCAGGTCTCCGCTGAGGAAAGACCGCGTCTGGGGAAATTGGCGAATGAGATCAAGGCCGAACTTGAGCAGAAGTTTCATGTCAGAAAATCAGAGCTGTCAGGAAGTACTGCAGGTGCAGCCACAGAACGGGATGACCTGAGTCTGCCGGGACGGCAGGTGCCATTCGGTCGTTTGCATCCTGTGACCCAGATTATGGATGAGGTCTGCTCCATCTTTGTTGATCTTGGTTTTGCGGTTGCCGAAGGTCCAGACGTTGAGCTTGACTATTACAATTTCGAAGCGCTCAATATTCCCGAGCATCATCCTGCCAGGGATATGCATGATACTTTTTACATCAGCGACTCCGTCCTGCTGCGTACTCATACATCTCCCATGCAGATTCGTGCCATGGAGAGGGCAAAACCACCATTGAGAATTATTGCCCCCGGTAAGGTGTATCGCTGTGATTCTGACATCACCCATACCCCAATGTTCCAGCAGGTGGAAGGATTTCTGGTTGACCGCCAGGTCTCCTTTGCCGATCTCAAGGGGGTTTTAACCGTATTCTGTCAAAAAATATTTGACCAGGAAGATATCAGGCTGCGTTTCAGGCCGAGCTTCTTTCCGTTTACAGAGCCAAGCGCAGAGGTTGATATCGGTTGCGTTATCTGTCGAGGAGAAGGCTGCCGTGTATGCAAACAGACCGGCTGGCTTGAAATACTTGGCGCCGGCATGATTGATCCGGAAGTATTGAAAATGGTCGATTATGACCCTGAGGAATTCACCGGGTTTGCATTTGGGGTCGGAATTGAAAGGATCGCGATGCTCAAATACGGTATTGATGATATCAGGCTGTTTTACGAAAACGATTTACGATTTCTGGGTCAATTCTAAAAAAATCGCTAACCGGCAGGACCATAGTTCCTGACACAAAATTTATTTTTAACGCTACTGTTAAATAGCCATGAAATTCACCCTGAACTGGTTGAAAGAATATATAGATCTTGACCTGCCTGTCGATATCGTGGCTGACAAGCTGACCATGCTTGGGCTTGAGGTGGACAACGTTGTTGAATTGTACCGTGATCTGGAACCGATAAAGGTTGCAAAGATTACTGCTGTCAGACCGCATCCTGATGCTGACCGTTTGACCCTGTGTGATGTTACTATCGGTGCTGAGTTATTTCAGGTGGTCTGTGGAGCTCCGAATGCGAGACACGGCCTGTTAACTGCAATTGCTTTGCCTGGAGTCGTCCTGCCTTCAGGGATGAAGGTAAAGAAGGCTACCATCCGCGGTCAGGAATCCTCAGGCATGCTCTGCTCTGAAAAAGACCTTGATATAAGTGAAGACCACAGCGGCATAATGGAACTGCCGGGATCCACAAAAGAAGGAGAGTCTCTACCTGAATCAGTTTCACTCCTGGATACTCTCATAGAGGTAGACCTTACACCCAATCGTCCTGACTGTACGAGTGTTATCGGTATTGCCCGTGAAATTGCAGGTTTTACAAAACAGAGATTAGGCCAGCCGTTTAAAAACATGCTACCCCAATTAAATGGTGAGGGAGTCCCGTTTGCAGTTGAGGTTCTTGATCCTGAAGATTGTCCCAGATATGCGGCAAGGCTTTTAAAAAATGTTACGATTTCCCCCTCGCCGTGGTGGTTGAGAAAAAGGCTTCTTTCTGTTGGACTTCGTCCCATAAATAATGTCGTGGACATAACCAACTTTGTTATGCTGGAGTATGGCCAGCCCCTTCATGCCTTTGATTTTCATAGGTTAAGCGGTGGCAGGATTGTTGTACGCAGGGCCCGGGCCGGTGAAGATATTGTCACCCTGGATGGAGTAAAAAGGGAACCGGACCAGGAAATGCTTCTTATCTGTGATGCAGAAAAACCCGTGGCTATTGCCGGGATAATGGGCGGCGAGAATTCAGAGGTTATTGATACAACCAAAGACATTCTGCTTGAAAGTGCCTGTTTCAATCCTCTCAGCGTCAGGCGAACAGCCAAACACCTCAATTTGGGCACCGAGGCTTCCTATAGATTTGAGCGCGGCGTCGATCCCGAGTTGGCGCCTAGAGCCATGGAGAGGGCAGTCCAGCTGCTGGTTGAAATAACTGGCGCTGAATTAGTTGAAAACGGTTATGACTGTATTGCAGGCATTGTACCTCGTGAGACCTTGAAACTTCGCGTCAGCCGCACGAATGATCTTTTAGGCCTAAATCTTGATGCCACGGAAGTAGCGCGCTGTCTTGAAAGTATCGAGCTGAAAGTGAACCAAGAAGATTACGATACATTGCTGGTGACTCCGCCAAGTTTTCGTGTTGATCTGGAACGGGAAGTTGATTTGATAGAAGAGGTTGCCAGGCTGCAGGGATATAATGAAATACCCACGACAATGCCGATCGTGCCCATGAGTTTTCCTGAAAAGCAACAGGGCCTGCAGTTGAGGAAAAAACTAGCCTTGATGCTTGTTGCTCAGGGATTTTTTGAAGCAATTAACTACAGCTTTGTTGATGAAAACTATTTTGACCGGCTGAAGCTTGATGTGAATGATCCGGTCCGGCTGGCGGTAACCCTTCTCAACCCCCTTTCCGAGGATCAGAAGATCATGCGAACCATGATGCTGCCGAGTCTGCTGCAGAATATATCCAGGAATACCAGCCGCCAGAATAACGACATAAGATTGTTTGAGATAGGCAAGGTTTTCTATCCGGTAGATGATAACCCCCTACCGCATGAAGATATTAGGGTCGCTGGTGTCATAAGCGGCCGTAGGTATCCTGGAGCATCTCTGCTGCATTTTGGCAATGAACGGGTTGATATTTTCGACTGTAAGGGAATAGTGGAAACAATCCTGAAACAGTTAAGACTTTCTAAGTTTGTAAAATCTGCCTTCAGGAACGAATCTGTTCCAGGTTATATTATGGCTGACTCCTATATGGTTTTTCAGGCAGGAGATAAGCAGGTAGGCTTTCTGGGCAGGATTGACCGCGAGGTCTTGAAAAGTTTCGGCATCAAACAGGATGTTTTCTTTTTTGATCTTGATTTCAACATGTTGATAGAGCTAGAATCAGAACCCAAATCATTCCGGCAGCTGCCTAAATTCCCCTCTGTGGACAGGGACATCGCCTTGGTGGTGCCTGAGGGTATTGCAGCCGGAGAACTCCTGACTGCCATTGAAAACGAAGGGGAAGATCTGGTAGAGTCTGCTGAAATCTTTGATGTTTACCGTGGTGAGGCTGTTGCTGCAGGGCATAAAAGTGTTGCCATCACCATGACCTACCGTTCTGCCGAGCAGACTCTTGATGATAAAACCGTTAATAAGGTACATCAGCGTATCATAAAAATGTTGGAAAACGGTTTTCACGGTAAACTGCGTGATGCAGGCTAATCCTTTAATTTCAAATAATAGTGTAGAGTAATTTATCTCATGAAA